>NZ_JBDSQY010000074.1:0-13893 GCF_039929585.1 Capsulimonas sp. | reverse complement strand
TGGCGAGATAGTTGGCGCCGTCGGTGTGGCGCGGGATATTTAATGCGCCCGCTGCGACCAGCGAAGCGACCGGGGCGCGGTTGCCGATATATCCCGTGGCGTATCCTACCGTTGAGCCGCCTCCGCTCTTGCCGGTGATCGTAGACACGCCGCCGTTGGTTGCTGGCGACATGTACGCAGGAACGCTGGTCCAGTTATTCGTGCCTTCGTCCAGAAGGGTGTAGTTCATGCCCGCCCCATTGACGATGCCGGGAGTGGAGCCGGTGACCTCAATCAGCATGACCGTGCTTGCCGGCGCGGCGAGAGCAGCCATGTTCGTATTCACCGACCCGCCCGACGGAGCCATGGTTCCCAGCGCGTTGTTGATGGCGTAGGAGATCGGGTAGGTATTGGCGACCGTGGCATTGGCCGAATCGTCCGGGCACTTAAAGACGCCGACGCTCTTGACATATGGATAGGTGACGCCGGCCCAGCCCTGAATCGCCGACCCAAAGCGCCCCGGCATGAAGCTCTCATCATTGTCTTGCGTGTATTGCATCAGTCCCAGGCCGAGCTGCCTCAAGTTGGAGGCGCAGGAAATCTGTCGCGCTTTCTCGCGAGCCTTGGCGAAAACCGGGAACAAGATCGCAGCAAGAATGGCAATAATAGCGATGACAACGAGCAGTTCAATCAAAGTGAAGCCCGAGCGTCGTGCGGAAAGTAACGGATAGTTTTTCATTGGATGATCCTTTAGGTCAATACAGACGAAGAAGTGCGAACGATGTGCGACGGCTCGCACTGAACAATGCTCCAAATTATCTTTTAGAACACAACAACGTGTTCCTCTGGGGCCTTACTGCATCCATTCTATCAGTAGAACAGGACAATGTCAAGAGGTATGGAGCATTATTCTTGTAAATAATAAAGGGGATTCATTGAAAATGGGGTAGCATATCTGAAATTGTCCCAAATGATTACTTTAGGACAATTTCAGAATGTCTAAGAAACGCCAGGAGTGGAGCTGCTCTCGCGTACGACCAGCTTTGCGGGGAGTTCGACGGACTTTTTGGGACCGGCGGGGTTTTGGAGACGCTGCAGCAGAACTTCCACAGCTTTCTTGCCGATTTCTTCATAAGGCTGCGCGACAGTGGTTAGTCCGACGCCGTTTGGAAGGATCGGCACGATGTCGTCGAACCCTGTCAGCGCCACGTCGCCAGGGACGGAGAGGCCCATGCTTTCGAGACGCTGCATCAGAAAGATAGCTGTGTAATCGTTGAAGACAGCTGCCGCGGTCGGCCGCTTTCCTGTCGGCAATTGGAAGACCGCATCGACCGAGACCCAGTCCTGCTCCTTGTCCCGTGAAGGGATCGAAAGAACGATTTCGTCGAGATCGGCGTCGCGCACGGCGTCAATGTATCCTTGAATGCGCTCTTGAACCGCGCGGATGGGCTCATTCTTCGTGACATAGGCGATCCGCTGGTGCCCCTGAGCGATCAAATGCGCGATTGCGGAGTACATGGATTGATGATTGTCGACGCCGACGAAATCCGTGTCCGCAGAATCGATCTTCCGGTCGATCGTGACCAGCGGGATCGTGGCGGCGACTTCCTCCACCAGCGCGCGGTTGCTTCGATAGGCGTAAGGATAGAACACGGCGCCGCCAAAGCCGCGCTTGAGCAAGTATTGCAGCTGCTCGGCCTCGCGCGCGGCGTTCTCTTCCTCGGAAGCAACCGCGCCCAGGTCGACAAAGACAGCATGGTAGCCGGCGTCGGCGAGCGCCTGGTTCATGCCCCAAAAGATACGCTGCTGGGACGTAAACGCTCGCTCCATCTGTCCGCCGCCGTGCCACATCAGCAGGGCGATGAAGCTTGACGAAGTATAGGAGGCGACGGGGCCGCGGACAAGAGCTTCCGGCGGATCGACTTCGGCGGGGCCGACAATCGGGCGGCAGTGCGGGCGCCGGATCACCAGGCCGCTTTGGACCAATTGGTTGATCGCCGTACGGATCACGCGCCGGTCCACGCCGAGGTCCTCGGCGAGCACGCGCTCCGTCGGAAGCCAGTCGCCCGCCTTGTAGTTGCCCGATTGGATCTGATCGCGCAGAACGCTCGCCACGGAGTTTGTGGGATGCTTCGCGGAAGGCGCCAGCGTTCGTGGTTCTGGTGGTGTCGTCATCTCTTGCATTATACACCATCGCCAGCGATCATGGATGGGGCGCGGCCCTTTGGGGCATGATGGAGTATCAGTAGCCCGTCTGGCTCAATGCGCTCACTTCGCTTTCGGCGCGTCCAGCCGCTCAACACCGTCCAGCGCCGCCAAGGCCAGAATACGCGGCTTGACAATGCTGGCCCATACTTGGTAACCGTCCGCGTTCAAATGCAGACCGTCCGCGCGCAGCAGATTGGGCTGGGGCAGGCCCTCGGGGCTCAGCAGCGGGGAATGAGAATTGATGAAGTTCAGCTTCTCGGTTTTGGAGTTTGTGGCCAGAGTAAACTCTTCGATCAGATGATTGGCTTCCAGAATGTGGGCTTCCTGCTTCCAGCGCAGAACCGATGGGTTGACCGAAAGATAAACGATCCGTGTATCCGGCAGCGCCGCATGTACTTTCGCCACGAAGTCTTTATAGTCCTGAAGAACCTGCTCGGGGGTCCGCGTTCCGTTGTCCAGGTCATTGGTGCCGGCGTACATCACAATGATCTTAGGCTTATATGGAATGGCGATCCGGTCGGCGTAGAGCGTGCTTTGCGCGACGAGGGAGCCGCCGAAGCCGCGATTGATCACCGGGATCTCCGGAAAATCCTTCGCCAACGTGTCCCAAAGGCGAATGCTGGAGCTGCCGATAAACAGCACCGCGCCGGTGGGCGGCATCTGCTTTTGATCGGCTTTCGCAAACGCATTGATCTCCGACGCGAAGGGCGCATCGGCGGGCACGGGAGCAACCGCCAGCGTGGCCGGCTCCGCCATGGCGGGGCGGGCGACGCCCGGTCCCAGCGTTACTCCTCCGGCGATGGCGACGCCGGCGACGAATGCGAAGGCAAACAAGCGATGAGGTGCTGCTTTGCGTTTTGTCATAAGCTTCTCCTGATTACGTGCGTTCATTAAATTTCCATGCGCCGCCACTATTGCGCCTTGGCGGTGTGCAGATGCTGGACGCCATCCATGTCGGCGAGGGCCATAATGCGCGGCTTGATCATCGCCGTCCACACTTTATACCCGTCCGCGTTGAAATGCAGGCCATCGGCACGGAGCAGGCTGGGCTGCGGCTTGCCATCGGGGGTCAAGAGCTGTGGGTGCGCGTTGATAAAGTTCAGTTTCTCATCCTTACTGTTGTTCTCAATCGCGAATTCCTCGATCAAATGGTTCGCTTCCAGAATGTTCGGCTCCAGCTTCCAGCGCGCGACGGTCGGATTGATCGAAAGGTAGATAATTCGGGTCTCCGGCAGCGACGCATGTACTTTCGTCACGAAGTCCTTATAATCCTGAAAAACCTGCTGAGCGCTTTTATTACCATAGGCCAGATCGTTCGTGCCGGCGCAAAGCACAATCATTTTCGGCTTATAGGGAACGGCGATCCGATCCACATAAAGCGTACTTTCCTGAATGAGCGAACCCCCAAATCCACGATTGATCACCGGGATTTCCGAGAAATCCCGCGCCATCGTATCCCAAATCTTAATCGTCGAGCTCCCCATAAACAGCACCGCGCCGGTCGGCGGCATCTGCTTTTGGTCGGATTTCAGAAATTCATTGATTTCCGAAGCGCCGGGAGACTTCGCGGGTATGGGAGTAAATTCTGAAACGACCGGCGCGGGCGGGGCGGGGGCCGGAGCGGCCAGCACAGCAGCGACCGTTGTCGCGGGTGGGTCCGCAGGAACCGGACTGCTGCAGCCGAGGCCGAATGTCAACGCTCCAATGGCCATGAAATTCGCCGCGAGAATAACAGGACGCTTTCGGACAAGTTTTGTTTCGAATCGTTCCATATTGTATAGTTTACCTTTCCAGAAATTTGATCGCGGCACATAAAAACGACCGCCTCCATGGAAGCGGTCGTTATTGCCGGCAAAGCGGTTGAGATTATTTGTACTTGTTGGTTGCGTTGGTCAGCATATCCAGAACGCGTGGCGCGTAGGTAGCGTCCGTATAATTCTGCTCGTCTTTCCGATCCCACAGGTTCACCGTGCCGCTGCCACCCATCACTGTGGTGATGGTTTGCAAAGGACGCATCGACTTGACATGACCGTCACAGAACAGCAGGTTCATTTGTCCCGTATGACCGGCATACAAAGCAGGATTGCCGCCGCTGCCGGTCGCGTTGGCGCCCGTCCAAGTTGGGCTGGTCAATCGAAAATCGGTATTTTCGGTGTTAGCTTCGCAAACCATAACCATTTGTGAAACGTTATCGAAGTCGGCGATGCTGGGGCCAGCGACTCCACGGGAGCCAAAAGCGGCATTATTGACGCCGGTAACGATAGGCGCCGCATAGGAGACATGGGTTTTGTTCGGGTTGCCGGCAACCGGCGGGTCTTGGCCGTCCAGCATGACAGCCGTGCTGCGTGAGTTCGACGGGCACACAAACACCTGGTAGCTCTTGATGTAAGGCTGCAGGGTAACCTGCCAGCTGCCGCCCGTGTTGTCGGCGTTGCCCGGGCTCATACGTCCCGATGGCATGATTTCATCGTTGTCCTGAACGTACTGCATAATACCCAGACCGATCTGCTTCTCGTTGGAAGTACAGCTGATCTGGCGGGCCTTCTCGCGGGCTTTGGCAAATACGGGGAAGAGGATGGCGGCGAGGATGGCGATAATTGCGATGACAACTAGCAGTTCAATCAGAGTAAAACCTGTTCGGGCAGATGAGAAACGCTTCATAATTCAAATCCTTTTAGTAATGGCGAATTGCCGATGGCTGATAACGGGCCACTTATTGATAAAACCAAGCGCCGTCTTGCTTCCGTTAGGCAGCAAGATTATCATTGAGACCATTCTAACACAGCTTCAGCCATCTGTCAACAAATATTGTACAAAATGGTAAATTCATTTCCAACCATTTTTATATAATTGTTGTTTGCTTGCTAAATAGGGGAGAGAATTGGCAGCCAAAGGTGAAAATGGGGGAGACCGAGGCAAGGGCTAGTTGATACAAAAGCTTAAGGAGCAGGGGCGGAGCTGCTTTCCCGCACAATTAGCTGCGCGGGAAGTTCGATGTATTGCTTGGGGAGGGAGGGGTTGTGAAGACGGCTGAGCAGCACCTCGACCGCCTTGCGGCCGATTTCTTCGTAAGGCTGCGCCACCGTGGTCAGCCCGACTCCGTTGGAAAGTTGCGTGGCGATGTTATCGAAGCCCGTGATGGCGACGTCATCCGGTACGGAGAGACCTAATGTTTCCAGGCGATTCGCCAAAGCGACTGCTGAGTAATCGTTAAAAACGACCGCCGCCGTGGGACGCTCTTCCTTTGGCAGATTGAACACTGCGTATACCCCCGCCCATTTTGGCTGCTTAAGGCGTGAGGGCATACACAGTACGATCTCTTCCAGGTCGGCTTTGGTGATTGCGTCCACATAGCCCCGGTGCCGGTCATGAACCGCACGGATCGTCTCAATTTTCGTGAGGTAAGCAATTCGACGATGCCCCGCGTCGATCAGAGAGCTAACCAAATCGAACATCGCTTGATAATTATCAACCCCCACGTGGTCCGTGTCGGCCCACTCGACCTGGCGATCGATCGTCACGAGGGGCATCTGCCGGCTGACTTCCTCCACCAGTTCCCGGTTATGTCGGTAAGCGTAGGGATAGAAGATCGCGCCGCCAAAGCCGTGGTCCAGAATATAGCGCAGCTCCATGGCCTCCCGATCCGCGTTTTCAAGCTCAATACTCACGCCGTCGCCGAGATCCAGAAACACCCCATGATAGCCGTGCTGGCCGAGCGCCTGATTCATGCCCCAAAAAATGCGCTGCTGCGACGTCTGGGCCTGCTCGAAGGTCGGATCGCCATGCCACATCAGCAATGCGATAAAGTTTGAATGCTGGCGGGGAGTCTCCGGCTCGGCTTCGACGACGGCAATTTCCGTCTCTGTGCTGTCCGGAGAGGCGTCAACCGGAGGGACTGGGCCGATGATCGGACGGCAGTGCGGCTGACGAACGATCAGCCCACTTTGAACCAATTGCTGGATCGCAACCCGAATCACGCCTCGATCCACGCCAAACCCCTCGGCGAGCGAGCGCTCGCTGGGAAGCCAATCACCGGTTTTGTAGGAACCCGAGAGGATCTGATCGCGCAGCGCATTCACTACGATGACCACCGGGGTTCTCAAAGGCAATGCGGTCTCTTCTGGTGGTTGTGGCGCCATAGTTGATATTATATCACTCTACGACGCATATCACACACTTGCGCGGCATTCGTAATATCTCATGGAAGCCGCAGCGACGCAATATCAAGATCGAACTTGAATACCCATTGGCGGGACGGCGAGCGAAACACACTCAACCATTTTTAACCATTTCAGAAAAACAGAGGTTATTGGAGGTGGATTTGTTAAGTATTTACTCCCATTCTCACGGCTGCTGCGCTTCTCTGGTCGGGCGGCCAATGATTTTGGTAACGGCTTTCGCCGCAGCCTCGCCGACGAGCTGATAGCCGGCGTCGGTCAAATGCGTGTGATCCTTCGCATCGAAATAACGGCTGTCGTATTCGGCGCCCGGCGCGCCAAAGCGCGGGTCGGCCTGTAGATCGACGACCCCGTCCGCAAACCGTCGCCAGTTGCGCCGGACCAAAGTGTCGTAGGTAGTCGCCTTGGCGTCGAAATCCTTCGCATAGCTCGGGTACGCGGCCATGGGGAGCGTGACGATCAGGATTTTCCAGGGATGCGCGGCCTTTCGCGCCCGGCAGTACTCCTCCACATGGGCGTACGCCTGGGCGCCGTCCTGATGGTAGATCCCCATATTGTTCGTGCCGCCCATAATGATCAGCACGTTTTCCTTCAGCTTGGGATCGTAAAGTGGATCGACATGATCTTTCGCATGGTTGCTGATCCCCTCGGTCGGCCAGCCGGGCAGCCCCACGTTTGTCACCTTCCACCCCTCGCCAAGCCGCATGGCGAGTACACCCGGATAGGTCGTCCCTGTTGCGGTCCCCTCGCCCTTCGAGGCGTGCGAGCCGAACGTCAAACTGTCGCCGTTGCAGATAACCTGCGCCGCCGGAGTTTGCGCGTCCATCGCGCTGGGCGCGAGCAGCAGAGAGGAGGCGGAAAAGACAAACGCAAATACTCGGAGATTGGATTTCAACATAAAACCTAATACGAACTTCCAGAAATGGGTTGTCAATCACATTACCATGGCGACTGCCTGCTGTCAATTGGGGAAATGTGCGGTTGAATGTCATTTCCAGACATTTATTCCATGCCGCGATCGGCGCCAAACGGCGAGGCGGGCAAACCGGCGGCATTGTAAAGCGAAGCGCGGGGATTGTTCGACCAGCTGAAACGCACATAAAGCGGCGATGGAACATCGGCGCTGCGCAGCGTGACCGTGTTTCCCAAAATTTGCGGCTCTGCCCAGTGAAACTGCCTATCGGCGCCCGCGACAGCGAACACGTGGTTTTCGTCGCCTTTTAAACTCAAGGCTCGCGCATGGTCGAACGTCAATTTGATCGCCCCACTTGTCGCCTTCGCGCTACGCAAGATAGGACCGCTGCTTTCTCCTTTGACGCCATACGTATGGTGGAGAGCGCTTTCCGCCAGGCGCAAGCCGGCTTCTTGTTTGTTGGGAAAGTGGACGTTTTTCTCTTCGCCGAGATCGATAACGACAACCAGGTGTGTCTCGGAAATCCGCTGCGATGTCTGCAATTGTGCTTCACGGACATTTGGCCAGGGATCGTCGCGGGGAACGTCGTCAGGCGCCTTGAATTTGGCTAATTGCACGATGTAAAACGGCGTGCGAGAACCAAAGTGGGCTTTCCAATCGTTGACAAGGATCGGCAGCAGTGTTCGATATTGCTCGGCTTCCTTGGCGTTATCCCCGTTCGATTCCCCCTGATACCAGATCACTCCTTTGATTTCGCCGGGCAGCAGCGGCGCGACCTTGCCGTTGAACAGCACTTCAGGCGCGTTGGGATTGCTCAGAGGCAAACTCTGCGGCGCCTCCTCGGTCCGTTTTAACGCGTCCACCGCCGGCTTGAAGTCCGGCATCGCCGCCAATGCGGGGCCGCTCACCCAGGACTCGCCCGGCGTTCCGCTCCACGAGCAGTCGATCAGGCCGATGGGGACTTTGAGATCGTGATAAAGTTTGCGGCCAAAGAAGTAGCCGACCGCCGAAAATTTCTCAATGGTTTGCGGCGTACAGGCTTTCCATGCCCCGGCGGTCTCAAAGGTCGAAATGGGAGCGGCTTTGATTGCATTGGGGACTTGCAGCAGACGGATCTCGGGATAGTCGGCGGCGGCGATCTCAGCCTCCGGGTTATTGGCGCCATGAAGGTCATACGCCATGTTCGACTGCCCGCCGCACAGCCAAACATCTCCAAACAGCAAATTCCTGCGCGTGGCGGCTTCTCCATTTCCTTCCCCAAGAATAGTCAGAGAATGGGGGCCGCCCGCTCGGTGCGGCGCGATGGAAACCGTCCAGCGCCCATCACTCCCGGCCCGGGCCGTTTGCTTTTTGTCGCCGTCGAGCTGTACGACCACATTCGTCTGCGGCTTTGTCCAGCCCCAAATCGGGACTTTGCGATCCCGCTGCAGCACCGCGTTGTCAGAAAACAGCGGATGCAGCAGCGGTCTCGTTTCCGTGCGCGGGGCTTCCTCGGCGTGGACGACTGCGGTCACACCGGCAAACATCAGCGTGGGAAGTACGGCTCCCCAGATTCTCGTATTGATCATTGATAAATTATCCGGGATCTTAACTTATTTGGGCGCACGGACTTCGAAGTCCAGGAGCGATACTCCATACTTCGTCCCGCGTTGGACAGCGAACACACGCACAAAACGCGCTTCGGTGGGATCGAACGAAATATTCTCCAGGCCGCCCTCACTTTGATTCGTCGTGTAAACCGTGCGCCAATTCTGACCGTCGTCCGAGACCTCGACCCGGTATTCGGCGGCGTAAGCGCCTTCCCAGTTCAGCCGCACGCGCCCGATCCTTTGCGCCGCACCCAGATCGATGGCCAGCCATTCGTTATCTCTGGGCTCGCTTTGCCAGCGCGTTTTCACTTTGTCATCAAAGGCAAACTCAGGCCCATGCTCCCCTTGCCCCGATGAGGCGAAGGCGCGTTTCCCAAGCGCAAGATCAGGCGCCGTTTCCACGGGCGGAAGCTGCGTGTCGCCGCGCATGAACGCGATCGGCTCGAAAGAGTTCGCCAGACGCACCGTTGCGTGCTGCGTCAAATTACGCGACGAATCCCCCACTTCAATCTGATACTGGCCCGCGTTCACGCGCCAGCCCTTCGCTTTGACATCGCACCAGGCGAAGTCGCGCGGCGACAGACTAACCGTCGCGATTTTGCTTTCGCCGGGCTTCAAGAACACCTTGACGAAGCCTTTGAGTTCGCGCACGGCTTTGTCAGTCTTGGGCTTCGGGTCATGCACATAGAGCTGCACGACCTGCGCTCCAGCGCGCTTCCCAGTGTTGGCGACTCGCACCGTAGCGGTCAAACGCCCATCCGAAGCCAGCGTTGGGGAAGACAGCTTCAAGTTCGACAGCTGAAATGTCGTGTAGCTAAGGCCGTAGCCGAATGGGAACAGCGGCGCGATGCGGCGCTTGTCGAAGGCGCGATAGCCGACGTAAATCCCCTCTTCGTAGCGAACCGTTCGGCCGTTGCCGCCGAAGTTAGGATAGTCGGGATAATCTTCGCGCTTCACGCCCAGCGTCGTCGGCAAGTGTCCGGACGGGTTGATGTCGCCGAAGAGAACTTGCGCCAGAGCCTGGCCGCCTTCCTGGCCCGGGAACCACGCCTCGACCAGGGCCGGAACCGACTTAAGCCACGGCATTGAAACCGGCGTGCCGTTGTTGAGCACGACGATGGTCTTCGGATTGGCCGCGACGACCTGACGGATCAATTCGTCTTGTTTGTCGGGAAGCGTCATTGAGGGACGATCTTGCCCCTCCCCTTCGGTTCCACGTGTCGTGACGCACACGATAGCGACATCGCTGCTGCGCGCGGCGTCAATGACTTCGGTGAAGGGATTCGTATTGGGTTCGAGGATTCGAAACTGCGCGACGGCGTTGCCGCCGGATTGATAGTATTCCGCGCGCAGTTGGTACGCCTGACCGGCTTTGAGATCGACGACCGCACTGTGCGTCGTGGCGCCGCTGTCGCGCCATGCATCGATGATCAGTTTGCCGTCGATATACACGCGGCAGCCGTCGTCGGCGCGGAACAGCAGCGTGGTGGCGCCGCTCTTGCGCGGCGTAAAGACTCCCGTCCAGCGTGCGCTGTATACATCCGATCCTATTCCTGAGAGCGGGACAGCCATATCCACTTGCGCATCGGTGCGCGTCGATGTCGGCGCGCCTTCGAGGTTCTTGCCGGCGAAATACTCAGCGTGAAAGCCATTTTCCCCTGAATCCGGCGTCTTGACGGAGCCGTCGGGGAACGGACTTCCATTGGAATCTCCGGTGACATAGCGCACTTTGACGCCAGGGCCGACGAGGTTTTGAATGCCTTCGAGCGGACCGACCGAGCGCAGAGGCGTCACGGTCGGACTGCCCCCCGCGCCCACCTGCATTTCTTTGGCGCCGGGCCCGATCAGCGCGATCGAGCGGATTTTGGAAGCGGCAAGCGGCAGCATTTGTCGCTCGTTTTTGAGCAGCACAATCCCTTCCTGCGCCGCCTGAAGCGCGACGGCGCGGCCGGCGGCGGAGTTGACGAGCGCTGGGTCAGGCGTTTTTGGCACATCGACGACGCCGGAGCGCAAGATCGTGCGCAAGATGCGCCGCACGTTCTGGTCGATCTGTCCAAGCGTCGTCGTCCCACGAGCCAGCGCGTTTTTCACTTTGGCGGGCGACAGCATGCCGCGTCCCGGCATTTCCAGATCGTTGCCCGCATCAATGGCGCGCAAGTTGTGGACGCCGCCCCAGTCCGACATTACCGTGCCGTCGAACCCCCACCCGCGCTTCAAAATATCGTTGAGCAGATAGGAATTGCCCGAGGCGTACGGCCCATTGAGCATGTTATAAGACGACATTACCGTCCACACGCCGCCATCTTTGACGCCCGCTTCAAAGGCAGGCAAGTAAATCTCCCGGAGCGCGCGTTCGGAAACCTGGACATTGACCGTGAATCGATCCACCTCTTCGTTATTGCAGGCGAAGTGCTTGATGCAGGCCACTGTCCCGGTTCCCTGCATTCCCTGAATGTAGCCGACGGCGAGACGTCCCGCCAGAAACGGATCTTCGGAAAAGTACTCGCCATTGCGTCCGCCGAGCGGCGAGCGCTGAATATTGACGGCTGGTCCCAGCATCACCTGAACGCCGGTCCCCTTGTTCTGCGCCTCCACGCCAATCGCCGCGCCTACGCGCCCCACTAAACCTGGGTCCCACGTCGAAGCCATCGCGACACCCGAAGGAAACGCCGTCGCCGGCCCAAGCGTTGTGTCCAGACCACCGCGCACGCCCTGCCCGGCGTCCGCCATCCCCATCGGCGGGATGCCCAAACGCGGGATCGGCTGCGTGGTGAACTCCGTCCCCGCCAAGAGTGAAATCTTTTCATCCTCGGTGAGACGCCCCATCAAATCGTCCACACGCGCCTCCAGAGCCGCTCCAGAATTTTTATACGTCGGCACGGCGTCAGCGCGGGCAATGCTCGCAAGAGCCAAAGTCGTCAGTGAAACTGCGGCGATCCGGCGGCTGACTTTCGCCCCACGGGTCGTTCCTAAAAAACGGTGCATGAATTGCGTCCTTAGTCGTGTTATAGCTTCGCGCCGCTGCGCCGGTATTCCGGTGTGGGCGCGATATCCAGACAGGACCCAATATAGCACGGGGGCTACAGGATGTCAAGAGGAAATTCCAATATGGATCAGTTATGGGGATATTTGGAACGAATCAAAGACGTTGACGTGCTGAGGATCAAGAAGATGATGGAGTAATCTGTGCATGAGGACACCAGCGGTTAATGCGGTTTGATGCTTTAATCCCGCAATCGACCCGGAAGGCGCCGGCGGTTAAAACCGCGCCTACAAGTGCGCAGAAACCCACCTGCGCGGGTTACAGGATCGATCACTTAACCGTTTTACAGAACGCGAATTGTAGATGTTATCGTTGAGGAATATGTAGTCCCTGAGGGGGGACTTCTGCGATCTTCGAGGCGCGGTTTTAACCGCCAGCCTCTTGCACTCTCGACTCGCGTCCCAAGCCTTCCAGCTATGGGACGTGAGTCTAGGAAGACGGGCCGCGACTGCTTTCGCGCACGATCAGCTGCGCGGGGAGCGCGACGACTTGCCGTGGGCCTTGGGGGTTTTGGATACGGTTCAGCAGCACTTCCACGGCCTTGCGACCGATGCCTTCGTAGGGCTGCGCGATAGACGTCAGCCCGACGCCGTTGGGGAGAGTTTGCGCGATATCATCGAAGCCTGTCACCGCGACATCGCCCGGCACGGTGAGGCCGGCGTTGGCGAGAGGGATCATCAGGTCTACCGCCGAGTAGTCATTGAAGACGACCGCCGCTGTCGGGCGTTCGCCCCTGGGCAATCGGAAGACGGCGTCGATCGAAGTCCAGGGCTGAAGGAGGCCATCGGCGGGAATGCAGAGCACCAGCTCATTGAGACTGGCGGCGCGCATGGCGTGGATATAACCCATTAAGCGATCCTGGACCGGGCGGATCTGCTCGTTCTTGGTGATGTACGCGATACGCCGATGTCCCTTTTCGATCAGATGCATGACCGTATCGTAGATCGACAGGAAGTTATCGACGCCGACAAAATCGGTATCGACGCCGTCCACCTCGCGGTCGATCGTGACCAATGGAATTTTTCGGCGCACTTCCTCAACCAGCTCCTGGTTATAACGGTAGGCGTAGGGATAGAAGATGGCGCCGCCGAAACCGCGCTGGACGATATAGCGCAGGTGCTCGGCTTCATGCTTGGCGTTGTCGGTATCGGAGGTGATGCGGCCCCCAAGCTCCACGTATACGGCGTGATAGCCCGCTTCCGCCAGCGCCTGGTTCATGCCCCAAAAGACGCGCTGCTGGGTGGTGAAGGTGCGCTCGAATCGGTCGTCGCCATGCCACATCAAGAGTGCGATGATATTGGAGTACGGGGCCGGAGTTTCAGACTCTACGGGAGCGTTTTGAGACGCTTCGCCGCCGCCGATCTGCCCGATAATCGGGCGGCAGTGCGGGCGACGGACGATCAGGCCGCTCTGGACCAATTGCTGGATCGCCGTGCGGATGACACGGCGATCCACGCCCAGCCCCTCGGCGAGCGAACGCTCGCTGGGAAGCCAGTCGCCCGCCTTGTAGTTGCCTGATTGAATTTGATCGCTCAGCGCGCTCACCACGGAATTGATCGGGTTCTTCAAAGATGGCGCGAGCGTTCCCGGTTCTGGTGGTGTCATTTGTAACATTATATCACCGGGCGGCTCCATTTGGCGCCATAAGACGAGAATCTAGCCGGGAGGCACACACAGCATTCCGACAACGACGCTGCTGCAATCCCAGGAATACAGCGCCGTCGGGAGATCCGGCGTCCGGCGGTACCAGCAGCAATCGGACAAACCTCGCGAGTTCCGATAAGCCCACCCGTTATTCACGCACGCTTGCAGGTAGGGAATGTTATAACCCGTCTTCGCAAGCCAGCGCAGGCAGATGCCGTTGAAGCCGCCGGCGTCGGAGCCGTAACCAGATGTCTGCATCGTCACGCCCCAATGGTTCTGCACCCATCGCCCCGCCGCCGGGTATCGACTGGTGTCCCCAAGATAATAAGCGGTCGCGGC
>NZ_JBDSQY010000073.1:0-29836 GCF_039929585.1 Capsulimonas sp. | reverse complement strand
ACAACGGCCCGGAATCGCATTGCGATTCCGGGCCGATTATTGTCCTGGCGTCTGTTAGGCGACGACGGCAAGCTCCAGCGGGGAGACGAACACGCCAATGGTGTTCAGGTCCGCGATGGCGCGCTGGATCTCTTCGCCCGTACCATTGAACGCGACCTGCGCCCAGCCGGCTTCCTCGGAGATGTTCGCGCGTTCGATCACCGTGACAACTTCGAACTTTTTGCCGATATTGTAGATGATGGGCATGTTCGCCATTAGTGAATTGAATGTCAGATTGAAACGTTCGACAGCCATTTAGCAGTCCTTCCCGCCGGCGATCGCCGGTACGATCGATACTTCGTCGCCATTCTTAACGGGGGTATCGGCGCCTTGCAGGAACCGGATATCCTCGCCGTTGACATAGATATTGATGAACCGGCGCAGAACGCCGTCTTCGGAGCTCAGACGATTGCCCATGCCGGGATATTCACTTTCGAGTGATTGGATCAGCTCGGCGATCGTGCCCTCTTGTGTCTCCACGGTATCCTGGTTCGCCGTCAAACCCCGAAGCGGCGTGGGGATCAGTACGCTGACTGCCATTTTACGATTACTCCTCTTGATAAAATCTTGCGGCGTTCATCGCCGCGAACTCAAAAATAAACTAAACGCCGCTGATATGCGCAAGAAGTTCGCCGATGGCCTGCTGCGTGCAGGTGATGATCGGCGTGTCGCGCTGCGTGAACAAGCTGGACTCGGTCTCGCGCAGGCCCTGCACCAGGTCCAGGAAGTCAGCCGGATGGTCGGTTTCGAACGCGACGACGAAGTCCTGGTCGTCCAGACCGAACGAATACGTGGTGTTCAGCTTCACCGATGGGTATTCGTGTCCGAACTTGATGTGCTGGCGCATGATGCGCTGGCGCTCTTCCTTGTCCAAAATATACCAGGGGCGGGTCTTCACAAACGGGTACACGAAGAGGTACTTGCCGCCGCCGATCACGATCTTATTGCGGACGCTTTCCTGACCTTCGTGAACGTGGTCGTCCACATAGATGCTGGTCTTGGTCATCGCCAGAAACGAATACGGAGTCTGAAGATACTTGCCGAGATGCGTGCGTCGCATTTCGGTCGCCATCTTCTCGAAGTCGTCCAGGCTGTAGGAGATGCGCCAGAGCAGGAAGTCGGTTTCGGCCCGTACACCAAACGTGGTGTACGGGTAGACCAGGATCTTGCTCTGCCAGGATTCCAGAACTGCCGTCAGCTCCGCGACTCCCGCCTTGCGCGTTTCCTCATCCAGCAGCAGATAGGCAGGATCCAGTTTATAATAAGCGAAATTGACGAACTGCCGGGGCAGCTTCGCGTTCTCTTCGGCGACAACATTTGCCATAAGTACGTTCTCTCTAAGCGGTCACGAGCGGCCGGCCCGGCTTCGCGGCCAGTCCGCGCTCCGAAAGGGCGATCTCCAGCGACGCCAGCGACGGCGAGATCGGGATCGTTTGACCGATCTTGCCGACCACGGCGTCGATCGTCTTCATGCCGTTGCCGGTGATACAAATCACGACGCTCTCGTCGCGCGGAATGCGGCCCTGTTCGATTAATTTTCGGGTGACCGCGACGGTAACGCCGCCGGCGGTCTCGGTAAAGATGCCTTCGGTCTTCGCCAGCATCGAAATTCCTTCGACAATCTCTTCGTCCGTGACGTCTTCGGCCCAGCCGCCCGACTTATTGCAGGTCTCGGCGGCGTAGTAACCGTCCGCCGGGTTGCCGATGGCGATGGACTTGGCGATGGTGTTCGGGCGCACCGGCTTCATGATCTCCGTCTGTTCCTTGACCATGGTGGAGATCGGCGCGCATCCCGTCGCCTGCGCCACATACATCTTGGTTTTGACTTCGTCGATCAGACCCAGCTTGTGGAACTCCTGGAACGCCTTGTAGATCTTGGTGACGAGCGAGCCGCCGGCGGACGGGCAGACGACGTGCTGCGGTGTCTTCCAGCCGAGCTGCTCGGCGATCTCGTAGCCGAAGGTCTTAGAGCCGTCGCCGTAGAACGGGCGCAGGTTCACGTTCGCCAATCCCCAGCCATACTTGCCGGCGACTTCCGAGCAAAGCCGGTTGACTTCGTCGTAATTGCCCTGGACGGAAAGGACGTTGGCGCCGTAGATCAGGGTGCCGACAATCTTGCCCTGCTCCAGGTCATGCGGAATGAAGATATAGGACTCAAAGCCGCCCTCGGCCGCGTGGGCCGCGACGGAGTTTGCGAGGTTGCCGGTGGACGCGCATCCGACGATGTCAAATCCGAACTCGCGCGCCTTGGAGAGAGCAACCGCGACGACGCGGTCCTTGAATGAGAGGGTCGGGTGGCTGACGGAATCGTTCTTGACGTAGACTTCGCCGGTCAAGCCAAGCGCCTTCGCCAGATTGTCCGCCTTGACCAGGGGGGTGTAGCCGACATGCTTGCCGACGGTGGGTTCGCCGTCGAGGGGCAGCAGGTCCTTATAACGCCACATCGTGAGCGGACCGTCTTCGATCAGCTCACGCGTGATCTTGGGACCCGCAGTGTAATCGTACTGGACTTCCAGCGGTCCGAAACACAGTTCGCAAACGTGAATCGGGGCCTTGTCGTACTGCTGTCCGCATTCGCGACAGCGCAATCCTAAAACTTTCGCCATGAAGTGACGGCCTCCTGAGCTCTGGTGTTCGACCGACGCGAAGTCATTTTCCTCGCGGGTCAAATTGGCGACAGGCATTCTCGCACGAAATGCCTCCCGCCCCTGCACAAGGACGAGAGGCATTTGTCACCTTCGTGGTACCACCTTGTTTCGCGGGCTCCTCGCGGCGCGCCGCCTTGACGGGTGCAAGTGATGCGCGTATGAGCGCACTCTTTCGACCCTAGCCCAATCACGGGAGCCCCCCGGAGTGAACTACTCAGCCTCACGGCCTTTCCCTCACCCAGCTCGAAAGTCATTTCCGCCGCGCGTTTCGCCCCGGTTCTCAGCTGCCCCAGGTCTCTGTCTGCGATCCGCTAACGGCGTACTCCTCTTCGTCAACGCCTTTAACTGCTAATTTTGGTATTATTATACTGGCGGCTGGCGCGCATTGTCAAGAGATATGCGCCGCAGACCGCGAGAGTTTGGTGAAGAGGTCTTTATGAGTTTTATCCGTCTGAACAATGTTTCCGTGCGCTACGACGAACGCGTCGTGCTCCGCGAGGTCTTCTTTCGCTTGCAGGCGGGCGACCGCGTCGGCTTTATCGGCAAAAACGGCGCCGGCAAAACTACTCTGCTCAAATTAATATTGGGGCAGCTTGAGCCTACTGAAGGCAAGGTCGAAGTCGATCAAAACGTGCGCATTGGCTACTTCTCCCAGTTTTCTGAGCTAGATGACGAGACGTCCGTTCAGGAAGTGCTGGAAGGTGTCTTCTCCGAAATCCGCGCCGTCGAAGCCGAGATCGACGATATCGGAATTAAGCTTTCTGATCCCGATCTGGATATGGACGACATGGATCCTCTGCTCGCCCGGCAGGCCCAATTGCTGGAAGAAATGGAGCGGCGCGACGGCTGGAACTACCATACCGCTATCAACACTGTCCTCTCGAAACTCGGCTTCAGCGAAGAGCATCGGCATCGCCCCGTCCAGCAGCTTTCCGGCGGCTGGCGCAACCGGGCGAGCCTCGCCAAGATCCTGCTGGAAGAGCCCGATGTCCTCTTGCTCGACGAACCGACGAACTTCCTGGACTTGGAAGGCGTGACATGGCTTGAGGGCTGGCTGCAGAAGATGCGCGGCGCGTATCTTGTCGTCTCGCACGACCGGCACTTCTTGGACCGCGTCGTGAACAAGATCGTTGAAGTGGAGAATTACCATCTGCACGAATACGACGGCGACTACACGACCTATATCCGCGAGAAGCCATTTCGCTTAAAGACGCTGCAATCGCAGTTCCAGCATGAAGAAGAGATGCTGGCGATCGAGGCCGATACAATCGAAGCGCGAAAACAAGACGCGGCCAATCCCAGCCAGGCCCTGCGCCGCCGTCTCGCCGATGTCAAGAAGCGCGCCGAGCCGCGCCCCGCCGATGTGATCGTGACGGATATCTACGACAGCCTGCGCGTCCCAGAGAAGTTATTCAGCGCCGAGAAGATTTCTAAGGCTTACGGCGATCAAACCCTGTTCACCGATTTGACGTTCGAGATGAACAAATCCGAACGTCTGGCGATCATTGGCGCCAACGGCAGCGGCAAGTCGACGCTTCTGCGCCTGATCACCGGCGAGGAGAAGCCCGACGATGGCCGCGCCGCCTGGGCGAGCGGCGTGAAATTCGCCTACTTCAATCAAGTGCTGGCCGAACTGCCGCCCAACGACACCATTTCGCACGCTGTCAACGTCTATGAGATGGCGAATAACGCCCGCCGCAAGCAAGTCCATCGATTTCTTGGCCTGCTGCAATTCTCCGAGATGGACATGAAGCAGAAAATCAGCGCTCTTTCCGGCGGCCAGAAAGCCCGAGTCGCCCTCGCCCGCTGCCTGCTCTCCGGCGCCGCCGCCCTGGTCCTCGACGAGCCGACCAACCACCTCGACGTCACCAGTATCCAGGTCTTGGAGCGCGCCCTCGTCCATTTCCCCGGCGCCACCATCGTCGTCAGCCACGACCGCTTCTTCATCGACGCCGTGGCGACGCGGCTATTGGTGTTTGAGGGAGCGGGAAAGGTGCATGCAGTGAGCGGGAACTGGACGACTTGGCATTCGAGAGCAGAAGTGCTGGCGGTGTGAGCGGCTGCCTTTCTCGTGTCCCACAGCTGGAAGCAATGGGCTAATCAGGTGAAAGCCAGCTGAAGCAGGCTGCGGAGTCAGGAATGGCGTTCGTCATAATCCGCCAGTCGGCTTGAGCCGCCTTCCCCTTGATTAGACCACTGCTTCTAGCTGTGGGAGCAGGCGTTATTTTGGCCGCTCCTTTTCCATTTGAGGCTTCTCTTCCTCACTCGGCTCATCCCCGTTGATCTGCTGTGTCTGCCCAGACTCCGTTGCCCTCACCCCCTGAGCGCGCAGAAACGGCGCGGGGGTCGGTTCGCTGAGTTTGGGGAACAGGCGCAGTAGAACGACCTGCACACTTGCGGCTACGGGGACCGACAGCAGCAGTCCCCAGAGGCCGAACAGTTCTCCTCCTAGAGTCAGCGCGAAGAGGGAGGCTACGGGATGCAGCCCTACCCCGCCGCCGACCACGCGCGGGGTGACCACGTTGTCGAAAATCTGATTGAGCAGCAGCGTGAACGCGATACCCCAACAGCCAAATTGGAAACCGCCGGCGGCGAACGCCACGATAAATGTCACGAGCGCCGTGGAAAGCGCTCCGATGTAGGGCACAGCGTAGAGCACGCCGGCGGCCGCGCCGACCAGCAGCGCGTACTTCGCGATCTCACCATGCGCGAAGGACATCGCGTAGAGCAGCGCCGTCGTCGCCGCTCCGTACATCGCGCAGACAATCAGCAGGCCGCGAAGATACCCAGTGAAGACATCGCCGATATCCGTCGCCACTTCCCCAACAGTCGCCCGACGATTTTCGGGAAGCAGGAAAAAGAAACGGGCGCGCAGGCGGTCGATATCAACCAGCATATAGAATGTCACGATCAAGGTGACAACAATTTGCAGGATCGTCGCCACGGAGCCAAGCAGAAAACCCGCCACGCCCCCCGCCGAGTTTTGCAGTACCGTCACCATCTTCGCCGAAAGCTGGCTTAATGGCGTATCGATCGTGGTTGGAAGCTTGATCGGCCCAATCTTTGGGTGATCCGTCAAATACTTATTCACTGCATCGTGCATATCCGCGATGCTTTTCGGCGCGTTCTGCGCCAATTGGCTTGCCTGATCGATCAGCAATGGGATCGTGAGGTAAGAGACGCTGATGGTGAAGAAAAGAAAGACGCCAAAGACGATCGCGACCGCGCCGATGCGGCTGATCCCCCGGCGCTCCAATCGATCGACGATCGGGTCCATCAGCAGCGCCAAGGCCGTCCCGACGACAAAAGGCGTCGCAACGGCAAGCACGGCTTTGGACAGGTGCTGGACAAAGAGCGCCATAACGTAAAGCACGGCGACGCCAAGCGCGGTATAGAAGCCCAATCGGATCAAATTACGCGGCGATGTGGAAACAGGTGTGGGTGCTGGAGAAGTCATGTTGGGCAAATTATACCCACGCGCAAGAAAAAAGCGCCAAGTCGATGCTTGGCGCTTTGTCTTTGTGGAATAAACTAATCGCTCGGCGCTTCCAGCGGCAGTATGCGGTGATGCCGTTTGCGCACGACCGCCGCCTCTTCCTTCAAGTTGGCGACCGCGAGACGCGTCTCACGAACCAGGAGAAACGTACCGTAGACTAACCCGCCCACGCCCCAGAAACCGGCGACCAGCGCGATGCCGAGCAGAATGTGGATCGCGAGGTCATGACGCCCCGTCGCCGCGATCCCGGCGCCAAGCAGAGACACGAGGCTTGCGGCGGCGAACGATCCGAGTGACGAATAAAACGACGTCAGCGCGTTCAGCAGCAGAATCGAGCGGCGCTCCACGCGGCCGAGCTGCCGAAAACGCAGCGCCATCTGCTCCGCTTTCCACTCGGCGTCCGGATGGTTCGGATCGTCCGGTTTCTGCGATTCCAGTTGCGCGGACAGCGCCCGGGCGCGGTCAATCGCCCGGGCGAAACGGTTGCTTGTACCAAGCGCCAGCACGGACGACGCATTGGTCAGCACGGCGGGCGCCGCGATCAAGGAAAGAAGCGTAAATGGGTTATCGGCAAATGTCGCCATATTACGACTGACCCATCGCCTCCCAGACCTCTACCTTGTTGCGCACGCGATGGATCACATTGTCCGTGAACTCCGTCGTCGTCGCATGGCCCATGAGGTCTGCGGTGCGGACGCCATCGTTGATCGCTTCGAAGGCGGCTTCGTAAATCGCACGCGACGCGCGGGTGGCGGCGGGGTCTTTCAGGAACGAAAGGAGCGAAGCGCCGGCGAGGATCATCGCCAGCGGGTTGGCGATATTCTTGCCTTGAAGCGCGGGCGCGGTCCCGTGCGGGGCCTCGGCCATCACGACCTTCGGTTCGAAGTTCTCGTCGAACGAAAGCAGGATCGATTCGGAGCCGGCGATGGAGCCGTAGAAGGCAAGCACCAGGTCCGAGAGACAGTCGCCGTCGCGATTTAATGCGGGGATGACCAGCGGCTCGGAGGCGCGGGCCAGCAGCAGCGCGTAGGTAGCGTCGATCAGCTGCGGCTCATAACGAACGGCGCCGAACTTCTTAGACGCCGCGTCCATCTCTTCCTTGAACATTCCTTCGTAAACGGGAGACACCGTGTACTTCGGGCCGCCGAAGACCTTGGCGTTCATCTTCTGCGCGTGTTGGAATGCAAACTCCGCCACCATGCGGCAGGTGCCACGATTGATGTGCTCGGTACGGTACGCAATCTCGTCGTATCCCGTGCCTTCGCGCCACTCCTTGGCGCCGTAGGCGTCATCCACGGCCATGCGCACGACGGACATCGGGGCGGAGACGCCGCCGACCGTCATGACGCCCGGCAGACGGCGTCCGGTGCGGACGATGACCGTGCCATCAATCTCTTCGCGAAGGATCGCATTCGGCGAACCGACATCGCCGGCGATATCCGGAGTGATCGTCGCCGCCTTGATGCCGAAGCCATGCTTCTTCATCGCCGTCGCCGCATCATGCACCACCTGGTTCTTGGTGGCGCGGCGGTTCTCCAGCGTCAAATCGTAGTGCTCGAACTTAAGATCCATTCGGATGACCGATGGATCGAGCACGCGCAGGCCTTCGAGTAACAGCTCCTGGCCGGTTTGGTCACCGTCCAGGACAACAATCTTATGTTCCGCCATATCTGCTCCCAATCCTAAATCTTAATCGAAATCTGAATTACCGGCCCATCAGGCCGTTTGCAAATTGCACCGAACGCGCCACGCCTTCCAGCGGGTCGATCTCGGCGTCGTACTCGATGTTGACCCAACCGTCAAATCCCGCTTGTTTGAGCGAAAGAATACAGTCGGCCAAATCGACATCCCCCTCGCCCAGCGGCTTGCCGACGAACTTCAATCCGTCAAGCGCCGTATAGGCGAACCCGTCATAATTGTTGGGAACGAGGTGGAAATCTTTCAGATGCACCATGGCCGCTCGGGTCGCGAGCTTATCCACGGCGTCATGCGGCGCCTCATGCACCAGCAGGAAGTTGCCGGTATCCGGGTTGGCCTTCATGGCGGGGCTTGCGACAGCCTTCAGGATCGTCTCGACCTGATCACTGCGTCCCGCCAGCTTGCCGTGGTTCTCAAGCGCCAGTGTGACGCCGTTCGCGTAAGCGTATTCGGCGGCGGCGCTCAGGCCTTCAATGATCCAGGCCAGCGCCAGATCGAAATCCACGCCGTCCTTCTGGTTGCCCGCGAAAACGCGCACTGTTTTCGCGCCAAAATGCACTGCGGAATCCACTCCCCGCTTAATAATCTCGACCTGCTCCATGCGGGCCTCGTAATCGGGATTCACGAACTCATTGGAGACCGAGTAGACGCCCACGGCGAGGCCCGTCTCGCGCAGCGCTTCCTCCACGGCCGGCAGCTCGGCGGCGCGGTCTTTCCAGAAAAAGTCGAGCAGTTCGACCCCGTCCACGCCCAGACGCTTGCATTCATGGATAAACGCCACAATATCGAAGTCGCCGGTTTTCCACGCGGCGACATAGCTCCACATACTGATCCCTAACTTCAATGTCGTCTCCTAAAACTCCGGGCCTAAAATTCCAGATTGGGAAGCAGACGCTCCACCTGGAGCAATCCGCTGATACTCTTGGCGTCCTGGATTTCCCCGGTATGGATTTTGTGTATCGCCTCCGCGAACGGCATCGTCACGAGGTCCAAAAATTCATCTTCGTCGGTTTCGCCGGAAGTCGGCTCCAGGTTATATGCGACATACACATGGATGATCTCCGTGGAGTATCCTGGCGCGACATACATGGAAAACAGCTTGTCCAGATGCCCCGCTTTATACTTGATCTCTTCGGCGAGCTCACGGTGCGCGCAGACATCGATATCCTCGTCCACCTCAAGCGATCCCGCTGGGATCTCCAGCAGCGTTCCGCCGGTCGGGCTTCGATACTGCCGGACTAAAATGACTGTGTCCCGGTCCAGCATCGGCACGACGGCGATGGCGCCCTTGTGCTCGACGATCTCTCGCTGGCTCATCTTGCCATCCGGCAGCACGATCGTATCGAGGCGCAGGTTGATAATCCTGCCGTCGTAGATGCGCTTAGTGCTTGTAACCTTCTCGGTCAGGTCTTGTGACATAGGTTTTTCCGTTCGGGAGCGTAATTTCTTCTCCATCATACCCGGGCGTATGGAGCTCTCTATCAAATAACGATCAAACTGACAGGCCGGCGCAGGCGGCGGCGGCAAAAAAGAGCGGGTCTTGGTCCTGATTTCGCCCCATCGTGGTTACCCCGACGCCCGTCGCGCGCAGGCGATCGAGCGCCGGGCCATACCCATCAATGATCCGCACATCGTGCCGATTGGGAATATCCTGGGGGGGGGCACCGCTAGGAATCGGGACCACACAGCGTGCGTATGTCAGCTCCAGGGTCGTTTGGGTGTGATGGCTGACGCCTTGATGACGCGCGCGTGCATCCCCGGAGGACATGCGGACAATGGCGATGGGGAGAGCTCCCAGGCGAGCGGCGGCGTCGAGCGCCGCTGCTTGTTCGACCCCGCTATAACCATAGCGCGTGCCGGTTCCCGCATTGCCTGGCCCCTGGCACACGATCGCGGCGTCGGCGTTCGCGACATATTTGGCCGCGAGCAGCGCCGAGTAGAGCGTTACGGTCTCATAATCGCCGCCGAAGGCCTGGCCGCAGGTGATCGAAGCCGACAAAATCCCCTGCGAGCGCGCGGCCCGAATGGTCTTGCTGAAAGCAAGCGGCAGCGCGGCGGCGTCCGTCATCACATATGCGATACGCCGAAGCCCTCGCTCCAGTAGGCCGCACGCCGCCGGCATGACCTGCGAATGGAGTTGTCCGACCAGTACGGGAAAGCCGTCAAGGCTGCGATCCCAAACCTCGCGATATGAGGGCTGCTCCTCCAGCGTAAGAACGCTGTGCTGGCATGGCAAATAACGGCCTTTGATGATATGGCCGTCTGTCGATCCCGAAACATCTGGACATCGGGTCAGATTTGCAATGACAAAATCCACGCCGCCGGTGCCCAGCTTCAGCGAGACGCCGGTGGTGTTGAGAAGTATCTCATCGCCGACTCCGGCATCCCCAGTGAGACTGCGATAGTTGACGGCGCGGCGCTCTGCGCCGTCAACCATTACCGTCAGATCCTGAGCGTCGGAATCCCATTCGGAGGCGACTGTCACCTGGCCTCTGGCCTGCGTCAGCACCGTCAGTTCTTCTCGGAGCGGCGCGCCGCCGTCTCGGTAATCGCAAGCACCAGCTGCGTGCTCGCCACCATGTCGCTGATCTTCACGTATTCGTCGTGCCGATGGATGTTGGTCATGCCGCAGCCGAGCACCGTGGTCGGAACGCCGCCCAGGTTGAAGACATTCGCATCCGCACCGCCGCCGGTCACGCGCGGAATATATTCCATCCCGATGCTTTCCGCTGCCTCCCGGCCGATTTTCAGGACTTCGTCATCCAGTCCAAGTACATATCCCTCGTATTCCCTCTCGACTTTGAATTCGACAGTCGCGCCGACCGCTTCGGCTTCCTCCCGGAAGATCGAGAGCATCAGTTCACGCTGCGCGTCCGCCTTTTCCGGATTGCGCGATCGCGACTCGCATTTTAGATAGCACTCAAAGGGAATGATGTTGGTGGCCGTTCCGCTGTGGATGATCCCGACATTGGCCGTCGTCTCCGGATCAATGCGCCCGATCTGCATTCGGGCAATGGCTTTCGCGGCGACATGGATCGCGGAAATTCCATCCTCCGGCTGCGCGCCGGCGTGCGCCGCGCGGCCACGTATCCACACTTCGAACGTATCCTGTGTCGGCGCGCTGTAAACAAACGACCCGACCGGCGGGCCAGCATCGAGCACGAAGCCATACTTCGCCTTGATACGCCGAGGATCCAGATGCTTCGCGCCGACCAGGCCGATTTCCTCGCAGATGGTCAGCAGAAGCTGGATATCGCCATGGGGAATCTGCTCTTCATGCAAAATCGCCATTGCTTCAATGATGGGAGCTAACCCGCTAATATCATCGGCGCCAAGAACCGTAGTTCCGTCAGTCCGGATAATATCGCCTTCAATGATCGGCTCTAGCCCAGGCGTCGGCTCGACGGTGTCGAAGTGAGCGGAAAAGAAGATCGGCGTGGCGCCTTCGATGGAACCCTTCTTGAACGCGATCAAATTGCCGACATTGCCGCCGACCTTCTCGCCGGCGTCATCATATTCGCAGGTGAAGCCAAGCGTCTCCAGCACATGAAAAGCGATGTCGCTGGCCGCCTTTTCCGCGCGTGGGGGCGTATTTTGTCGGGCGAGGTCCAGGAAGAGGTTGACGAGGCGATCCTGGTTGATCGCACGCGCGGTATTGGCCATAAAAACTTGCGCTCCTGGGGTGAACAGTCTTCGGCCAGTGTTCGACGGTGAGGCGGGCTTTTCCTTCGCGAGCACGGCGTGAAATTCTCCACAGCTGAAGCAATGGTCTAATCAAAGGGAAGTCAGCTAAAGCAGACTGGCAAATTGTTGCGAACGCCTCGTTTCTCTTCGCAGCCTGCTTTAGCTGGCTTACCCCTGATTAGACCATTGCTTCAGCTGTGGGAACATGGATGTATAGGCTAGCAACAATTACAAATCGCCGGCCATCGTTGTCCTAAAGACTGTTATGAATTTGAACAACCTTGACACACGTCAATTTTTCGAATAAACTCACGGCATGGGCGGAAGCCCAAAAGGAGCGAAGCATCTATGGGAATTCTCGATGGCAAAAAGGGCCTCATCTACGGAGTGCGCAACGAGCGTTCGCTGTGCTGGGGCTGTGCGCAGAGCTTGGCGCGCGAGGGAGCGCAGCTGGCGCTGACGTTTTTAGGGGAGCGTGAAGAAAAGGACGTTCGAAAGATGGCCCCCACCCTTCCCGGCGGCGAAAACACCCTCATCCAGGGCTGCGACTTGACCGACGAGGCTCAGGTCGCCGCGCTGCACGAGACGCTGACTAGGGAGTTTGGAAAGCTCGACTTCGTCATTCACGGCGCCGCGTTCGCCAATAAATCCGATCTCGATGGACGATTTCTGGATACCAGCCGCGACGGATTTTTGAAAGCGCTGGAGATTTCTGCTTACACACTCACAGCGGCGGCCAAGGCCGCCGAGCCTTTGATGACGGGCGGCGGGTCGATCATGACCCTCACCTATCTGGGCGCCGAGCGCGTGATCCCCAACTACAATGTGATGGGCGTCGCCAAGGCCGCGCTGGAAGCTTCCGTGCGTTATCTGGCGAGCGATCTCGGCCCGCAGGGCATTCGCGTCAACGCTATCAGCGCGGGGCCGACGATGACCCTCTCCGCGCGTGGCATCAGCGGCTTCTCCGGGATGTACAACGATGTCCGCGAGCGCGCTCCGCTGCGCCGCAATACCGATATCGGCGATGTCGGCGACACCTCGGCCTTCCTGGCCTCCGACTGGTCGCGCGGGATTACTGGCGAAGTAATCTATGTCGACAATGGCCTGCACATCCTCGGTTAACCCCGCTTCATCGCAAACCTTCCGCATGCGGCCAGCGCCACCAGCAGCGCGCTGGCCGCGAGCGCAACGCACGAACAATCGTGCAGCGCGTATCCAAACAATACATCCCAGTTCACTGAAGTCCAGATATCCATGACGATCGCCTCCGTGTTTTTGTTATCGTCATGATATCAAAACGCCGGCAATGACGCATGGGGCGAAAGTCCCGTATGGACACGCCGAAAGACCTATTTTTCCGGAATAAATTCAGGAACATTTTCAGCAGGCAGGCCGTCGAATAAAAACAATATTCATCGGTCGTCGAGAAAGTGGAGAACGAAAATGAAGAGTTTGCGGATGTGGGCGGCGGGCGCGGCCCTGATGTCGGTGGTTACCCTGGGAGCGCCCATCGCGGCTCAGGCGAGCTCGGAGGGCAGTAAAAACACGGCCATCGCTCTTGGCGCCGCAGCTGTTTATGAGTTGCTCAATCATAAGACGACCGAGGCGCTGGTGCTGGGCGCCGGCGCCGCTGTCGCTGCAAAGCAGTCCGACGACGCGCGCAAGAAAGAAAATGATCGCAATCGCCGTGGCCGCTACTACCGCGACGACAGCTGGAGTTCATCCAGCGATCATCGCTACAATAACAATAGCGGATACAATCGCAATGGCCAGAACTCCAGTGATGACGATTATAGCCGCGACGACAATCAATACGATTATCGGAACTCAAACAATCGCAGCCGCCAGGACAGCTGGAGCAGCGGCGACACTCGCAATCGCGATCGCGGCGATTACGAGACCCGCCCGAATGTCTATCAGGGCAATAATAGCGGCAGCGGAGACTTCCGGCATATGGGCGGTCCCAGCCGCAATCAGCCCGAGCGGCAGAGTGGCGCCTCGGTCTGGTCGCTTCAGCGTCCCTCTCGCTAAAGACGTTACCGAAAACTGAAATAAAAAATCCCGTCCTCATTTGTGAGGACGGGATTTTTTCTGCGTGTCGTTAGAGGCTCAGCGCTTGCAGGCTGCGCTCCAGCTGCCGGGACTGCCGGTCGAGCTCGGGAATATCCTTCAGCGCATCATCGCTGATCATGAGGCTCCAGCGGTCGGTGTCGTAACCGGCTGCAAGCTGATAGACATAGTCCGCCGTGCGCGGCTTGATGGTCGCCGCACGCTCAATCAGGTTCAAAGACACAAAAGTAACAGCAGTATCGTCAAATTCGCTCTGCTGCTGCTTTTCGCGCTTTCGAGCATAGTTAGGGTCAAGTTTGCTAACGATTGCCCACTCTTTCATCGCATCTTCTGGACGGTTTGCGAAGAAGCAGGAAAGACCGCGGTTGGAATGCAGCATGACGTTGCTGGGCTCTAGGACCAGCGCACGGTCGAACATCTCCAGCGCCTGCTTATGCCGCTCCACGGACTCCTTCCACTTCGCGTCGTCTTTGGTGCGGCTTCCCTTGCGAATGAGGATGCCTTGTTTGGATAGCGCGAGGGCGAGATTTGAGAAATCCTCCATGCGGTTCTGCCGGAGGCCGATCACGCGGCGGAATTCGGTCGCCGCCTTTTCGTAGTTCTCTTTTTGATAGTAGGCGACGCCCAGGTTCACATGGCCATCCGGGAACGCCCCCTCGACTTTGACCGTCTGCTCCCACTCCTTGACGGCGGCGTCCAGATGTTTCTGAAGCGCAAACACATACCCGAGATGGTAATGGGTCTTGGTGTATTCGGGATGCAGGGTTTCACACTTGCGGAAACTGTTCAGCGCTGAGTCATAGGCGCCATTGCTGATCTGGCATAGACCGATGTTGTTGTGGTACTCAGCCACTTTGGGATCGATGCTGATAGCTTCGGCGAAACGCTCCCCCGCGACCGTAATACTGTCCTCATGCAGGTAGAGCAAGCCGAGATGCGCATGAAGCTCGGAATTGCCCTCATCGAGGTCCGACGCCTCTAGAAGAAGGCGTTCGGCCAGCTTGTAATTTCCAAGCTTCGTGTGGCAGATCCCCATAATTCCCAGCGTCAGCGGCTGCTTTGGAGAGATGGTATTCGCCTCGCTGAGCAGTTCCTGCGCGGTATCCATCTGTCCTTGATGCATTCGAATCAGCCCAACCGCCACCAACGTCTCCCACGATTGACTGTTGAGCTGCAAAGCCCGGGTCAAGTTCCGTTCGGCCACTTCCAGAACGTCTGCGTCGAGATAGATCTTGCCGAGGTTGTAATATGGCTCGAAGATCCCGGGGTCCAGCAGAATGCCGTCGCGGAACTCGCGGATGCCTTCGTTGAGAGCCCCGACCCGGCACATGCCGTAGCCAAGGTTGTTTCGGACGGGAGCGCTTTTGGGATCCAGCTTTCGCGCCGATTGCAGAGTCTCTAGACCCGACGCCGCGTTCCCCTGGAGCAGCATCAAGATACCGTGATTGGAAAGTGCGCGGCCATGGCTGGGATCCAGACGCAAAGCGGTCTGGATCTCCGTGACGGCGCCTTTGACATCACTCTTCATGAAGAGCGCCACGGCGATGTTGTTGTGCGCGTCCGCGCGGGTAAACTTCGTGTATCCAGGACAGTCGATCGATTTTTGGAACTCCTCGATCGCCATGTCGTATTTTTTTGCGCGGCAGAGGATTAAGCCCTTCCAATCGTGATAGAGCGGCTTGTCGCCATCGATTTCTATCGTACATTGAACCTCGGAGAGGGCGCGTTCGGTGTTCATCTCATCGACGATTTCCGCTGATTGCACAATGGCGTGCGCCAGATTCGCATGCGGCTCACCGTGGTGGCCGTTCAGGCTCGACGCGCGCTGAAACATCTCCAGGGATTGCGGAATACTTCCGCGACGCGCCAGCGCCACACCGGCGTTGTTGAAGAACAACGGCTCCTTGGCGCCCATCTTCTGCGCCCTTTGGAACTCCTGCACGCTCTTCTCTACCTCGTCTTGAAGCAGATGCGCCACGGCCAGACTGAGACGTGCGTCCGTCGTGGCGTCCTTCTCCAAAAGCTTCTCATACTTTTGTTCCGAGGAGGAGAGAACGTTTCGAATACGAGATTGCAGGAATGCGTGGCGAGTGCGATACAAGTTGGAATAGTAAAGGATCTTACCGCCGCTGACGAGATAAACCAGCGCAGCGCCCGCAGCAACGCCGATGGCGGTACCCACCGCCGCCGAGACATTGAGCAGAACAGGGAGCATGAGTTTACCGACGATCGCGCCGGCGATCGCCGCGATGGCGATTGCGGCAATGCGGACTAAGGAGCCACGCTTGACCGTCGGTTTTGGAAGACGTTTTTCAGAATCGCCTGCACGCAGGATTACCCCGCAGTTATTGCAGACGACGGCGCCGGGATTAGTTCGTGCGCCACAATATGAGCATATCATCACGAATCACCCTAAATTAGAATTGATCAAAGTCGAAAGAACTGGAAAGTGGAAAGACGATTAAGCCGAAACAGCGGACGTCAGCGTCAGGTCAATAAAGAACACATTGCCTTAGTTGCTATGTTCGCGAGCAGAGGAGACTTTTCCTTCTTCGTGGAGAAGCCATTTAACGGCGGCGGCGGCCGTAGGTTCGGTAGACGAATGCGAGGACTTGCGCGACTGCTTCGTAGAGATCGCCGGGGATCTGTTGGCCAATTTCCACGGACTTATGCAGCTTGCGCGCCAGCGGCCGGTTCTCCACAATCGGGACACGGTTTTCGCGGGCGATTTCCTTGATTTTCTGCGCGATCAGATCCTGGCCCTTAGCGACGACGATGGGCGCGCCCGACTCTTCATCGTATTTCAGCGCGACGGCAAAGTGCGTGGGGTTGGTCACGACGACATCGGCGGTCGGCACATCCTTCATCATCCGCTTGCCGGCCATCTCCCGCTGCATGCGTCGCACCTTCGCCTTCATCTGCGGGTCGCCCTCGCTTTGTTTCATCTCATCTTTGACTTCCGTCAGCGTCATTTTGAGATTTTTTTCGAGGTCGTACTTCTGATAGGCGTAGTCGGCGACGGCGAGCAGAAACAGCCATACCGACACGCGGACGCCGATGGTCCAGAGAAGGGAGCCGACCGTGCTCATCGTGACGGATAGGGAGACGCCCATTAGCTTGATCATCGTCCCATCTTCGATAGCGCCGCGGACCGCCGAATAACAAATCCCGCCGACGATCGCCATTTTGGCGATCCCCTTCGCCAGCTCCACAAAGCCGCGAGCGGAAAACAAGCGTTTGAGGCCATTCACCGGGTTCACGCGGTCCCATTTCGGCGCCAGTGATTCCGGCGTGGCTTCAAACCCTACCTGCGCAACATTGGCGACAATGCCAAGCACCATAGCGAGCAGCAGGGCCGGCAGGACAATGCGCCCCGTCCAGAGCAGTGCGCGCAGTTGCCAGAGGTGAACCGTATTGAAATTGAATTCGACGTTGGCGGGATTGAAGGCGAAAGCAGACTGGATGTTGGAAATCAGGGATTGCCCAGCATAGCCCGGCAACGCCACATGCATCGCGCTTACCAGCGCCAGCAGCACGGCGGACGTGGCGAGCTCAGGAGTCTTCGCGACCTGTCCTTTTTTGCGCGCCTCCGCGCGCTTGCGCGGCGACGCGGGAAATGATTTTTCTTCGCCGTCGGACATAAACCCTCAAAAACGTTAACGGTGGAACGCGCGCAGCGCCGAGAAGATATCGGTTTGCGAGTGCATGATCAAGCCGCCGACGACAAACGTAAAGAGCGGGAGGACGGCGATCACAACGGTCAGTCCCACCAAAATCTTGACCGGCGCGCCGACATAAAACACCTGCATTTGCGGCATCGCCCGGTTTAGAAGCGCGAAGGAGATGTCCGTGATCAGGAGAACCGCCGCGCTTGGCGCCGCGATCTGCACCCCCGCCACGAGAAATTGAAACATCAAATCCGTCATCACGATGCGAGAGTGCTCGTTGAAGATCATCTGACCGGCCGGCAGCCGTGTGAACGACTGCACCAGCGCTCCCAGCATCAGCCAGTGCCCGTTCCCCAGCAGATAAAGAACCAAGGAATATTGATACTGGAAATTCGAGATCGGTGAGACTGTCTCATTGAACTGTGGATTGAACGTGGACGCCTGCGTGAAACCCATCTGGTAGTCGATAATGCTGCCCGCGACCCGGACCGCGACGAACAGAAACGAGACGACCAGACCGATCAGCAGGCCGATCGCGATTTGGACCAGGAGAATGCTGACTGTCGAATACAGATCGGCGGGAACTTGTTTGTCCACGGTCGACTGAACGACCGGCAGAACCGCGATGGAAATCACCGCAGAAAGGCCGATTTTCACCTGGCTCGGGACTTCGCGATTGCCGAAGATCGGGGCGCTGACAAATAGGGACGTCACACGAGCGAACACTTGCAGAAACTGCCAAAACGCGCCGGCGGAAACAGTCGTGAGGTTATCGAACATGAGGTTTCGTGTTAATGGATCGCGGTCGGGAGACTGTTGAAGAGTTTAGTGGTAAATCCCACAATGGATTGCAGCATCCACGGTCCTAAAATGACGATACTGCCGATCATAATCACGATCTTGGGCACGAAGGACAGGGTCTGTTCCTGAATCTGTGTGACTGCCTGAAACAAGCTGACCAGGACGCCGACCACGAGCGTCAGCACCAAAATCGGCAGCGTCAATTGCAGCACGACGACAATAGCGCTCTTCGCCAAATCAAGAACCTGTGCGATATCCATTCCTTACCCCCACCAACCTTGTACCATACTTTTACCGGGACCGGAAACAAAAAAAGCCGCCCGAGACAATGCCCGGGCGGCTCTTCTCACATGATGGGTTGCGGATTGCGCATTCTATTCGCGGTAGACCGCAACCTGCGTGGGCGTCTCCCATACGGAGACGCTCGACAAATTCCCACGCTCAAAGGGCTGGCTCTTCATTTCGTCGTAAATATGCTTGGCGATATTCTCGGCGGACGGGGACAAATCTTTGAACGCCGGAAGGTCATTCAAATATTTGTGGTCCAGGGTCTCCAGGACGCTGTTGAAGACGCGCTTCACGTCGGTGAAGTCGACCAGCATGCCAAATCGGTCCAGCTCCGTCCCGGCGTAAGCCACTTCGATCCGATAATTGTGCCCGTGCAGTTCTTCGCACGGACCATTGTAATCGAACAAGCGGTGCGCGCAGGCAATCGTTTTTTCTACTCGTATCTCAAACATAACGGGGTCACTAATTCCTGACGTACGAACACATTGGGGGGCTACAGATTTTTGACGAAGCGATTATCTTCATCGACGAGGATCGCTTTTGGAACCACGGGCTCATCGGACATCAGGAACGCCGCGACGATCACCACATCGCCGACACGCGCCTTGTGGGCGCCCGCTCCATTGATCCGGATGATGCCGGACCCCGGCTCGCCCGCGAGCGCATACGTGGTGAATCGTTCGCCGTTGGTCACGTTCCAGACGTGAACGAACTCTCCGGTCCACAGATCGACGGCGTCTAAAAGCAGCTGATCGATCGTAATAGAGCCGATATAGGACAGGTCCGCTTCCGTAACGGTCGCCCGGTGGATTTTGCTTTTTAACAGCTGACGCAGTTGCATAACATCGTCTCTTCCTTTCGAACGCAAGGCCGCCGGCGGCCACGCCAGTCCCGCAATGCGTTCGCCTTTATCTTACCCGCGCGGCCTGCCGTTTTGTGCGCGTGCGCCGCGCCGGCGTCTTCTCGGCGGTGACCGGCTCCGTATCCGGTTCGGCCGCCGCCACACGCGCCTCCGCGATGCGCCGCCGCATACTTACAAGGCCGCCAATGACGAGGAGCATCGTTCCAATCCAGACCAGATTGATCATCGGCCGCGTCGACACTTCCAATTGGAACGCCTCCGTCGGCGGACCGCTGTCCGCGCGCAGGCCGAACGATCCGGCTTCTTCCATGGACCCGGCATTCGGGTTCGCGGCGTCCGCGCTTCCCGCATTCATGCCCTGGAAGGAAAGCAGCCAGCCGCCGGGCAGCTTCAGCTCGGGCGAATCCGGCATTGCGGGATTATCCCGGTATCGAATATTCTGCGGGGAATACGTCGTCGTTTTTCCCTTGTATGTGACTTCCACCACACCGTTGACGGGAAAGACTTCAGGCATCTGGCCCGTTTGCTGCACAAACGCCGCCGCCGCCGGATCGCGCTCAAACTTTACGAACTTGATCGTATAATCGCCAACACGACTGACGCCGCCGAGCTTGACTTTCGGCTGGAAAAGCGGCGTTTTGTAGAAAAGATCCGGCCCGTCCTTAAGTGACACATAAAGATCGCCGGCGGTATGATGGACGATCGCCGGATGGCCGAACAGCTTCTTCTCGCCGCCCTGAATCGCCCGCATGGCGAACGGCATCAGCGCGACGAAATTTTCTTTCTTGTCCTTGGATACGACCTGGAACTTCAGCGCGTTGTTTTTATCCTTGGTGAAATCCGACGTTTGGCCCAGATACGTCATTGTGTATCGGCCGTCGAGCACGCTCTGCGCCTTCCCCTGGATCAGCAGCACATTCGGGTCTTTGTGCACGAATGTCGCCAAGCAAACGATCCCGATCAGCAGCACCGCCGCGCCGATATGCGACACTGCGCCGCCCACGGTCCAGACCTGGATCCGCTTCTGTCCGGCGGGCCGGATCTGGCGAAGTAAGATCGCATTGGCGATCAGCGCGAAGGCCGAAGTCGTGAACAGAAGCACCTGTACGGCGAGATGGAAACCAAACAACGGCGTTCCTAAAGTACGGCTCAGCAGCATAAACCCGACCGCCAGCACGACGGCCCCGCCGTACGCCCACATCAGCAGGTCGCTGTTCGCCTTGCCCCGCTCACGCCACGCCAGATGCGGCCCCAGCCCAAGGCCGATCGCGATCAAGAGCGCGACCGGAAAGTTCGCCTTGTTGTAGAAATCCTCATGCACCGACGCCAAATGGATCGAAGGGTCATGCAGGTTGGCAATGCGCGTAATCAGCGGCGCGGACATGCCGACGCCGGAGATAATCGCGCACAGCGTGAACAGCACGATGGACATCAGAAACGCGAACTCGCGTGAATTTGGCTGATCCCACTTACCCGGCGACGAAGGAACACGGCGCGCGCGCCAAACAAGAAGTCCAACGCCGACCGCCAGCGCCGCCAGCAGCCCGTAAAGCAGAATGCTGTTCGCCGCGCCGCCGAGCGTTGAAAACGAATGGACGCTGAACTTGTCCAGTTCGCCTGATCGCGTCAAGTACGTTTCGTACAGCGCCGTGACGTAAGGCAGGATCGCCATCAGCAGTGTCGTCTTGCCAAGGCCGCCGCGAATGCGATTGATCTGCGCCGCATGAACAAAGCCGAGCAGGAACATCCAGGGAACGAACGGACCGTTCTCCACCGGGTCCCAGGCCCAGAAGCCGCCCCACCCCAGCATCTCATAAGCCCAGTAGCCGCCCATCATCATGGCGAGCCCCATCACCGAGAAGGCGAGCAGCCCCCAGGGCAGCGCCCGCTTCAGCCAGTTGTCCCAGTCGCGCCAGATCATCGCCTGAACGGCGAAGGCGAAGGGAACCGTCAGCGTCGCGAACCCCAGAAACAGCGTCGGCGGATGGATCACCATCCACGGGTTCTCAAGATTCGGGTTCAGGCCCAGCCCTTCGGTCGGAACCGGCAAACCATGCGTGTCCAGCGGCAGAAACGGAGATCGAATGGCGAGCAGAGAAACAATGAACAGCAGTGTGACATTGAAAACCGGCATGACACGCCGCTCGGAAGGCCCAGAAGTGACGCTGAGCGCGGCGCCGACGATCGACATCCAGAACGCCCAAAGCAGAAACGAGCCTTCCTGCCCGGCCCACATCGAAGGGAACCAGTATAGCGGGTCCATCGCGCGCGCCGAGTGTTCGAAGACATATTCCGAGTCAAAGCGATGGGTGACGAGCATCGTCCCCAGCGTCCCGGCCGCCGCGAGGATCGACGCCAGCACGACAAAAAACAAGCCGCGTCCCGCGCGCGCCAGCGCCGACTTGCGACCCGCCATGAGGTAACAGACCGTGGACGCCAGCAGGGCGATTAGCCCAACCCATACGGCAAGCTTGCCGAAAAGGAGCATGATATTACTTTCTTGGGGCTACGCTTTACCGTAGCTTCGTTCGCCGTTGTCGTTCGAGCCTTTGTATTTACTCGGGCACTTCACGAGCAAGTTCTCCGCGACAAATGTCGCGGTGGACGGGCTGTAGCTGCCCTGCGCGGTAATCTTCGTCGCTTTGGTCATTGCGGTATCGAGATCGTCCGGCTTGGGGCCCTTAAACACGACCGGCATTCTCTGGCCCGATTCATCCAGCAGAGCAAAGTGCAGGGCATGTTCGTTCGAATCATACGCCATGGTCCCAGCGGCGGGAGCGCCCATGATCTGCACTGTCTGGCCTGTCGCTTCGCGCGCTTCCGCAAACGGCACGTAGTTGATCAGGCTGGTCTTGAACAGCTTGGCGCTGAACACAAGGCAGGCGATAATGATCGCGACGCCGATAATCAATCCGGTGGGTCTCATAGTCCTGCGTCCTCATCATCGTGGCGAAGCGTCATCTGGCGCTCCAGCACCTTGATCTTGTTATCCATCGCCCAGAGATACCCCCACACGCTGACCCAAACGATCAGCGGCACCAGCATCAAGGGGATCATCTTCGTATCCATTGATTACTCCGTCTCCGTTACTACAAAGCCCGATATCCGTGCGGCCCGCCTGGCGGAACGCCTGGCCGCGAGCTTCAATCGAATTTCATCCAGCGCCACGTGCTGGCGCCAGACCCAGACGTAAACCAGCGTTAGTCCAAGCACGCCTGCCCACAGCACAATACGATACTCGGGACTCAATCCTTCTTTTGTCGTAATCGTTCCCTTAGGATGCAGGGTATCTTCCGTGGAGTTTGGCAGGACATAGGTGAGGAAAGGAACGCAGATAGTGGCGAAGATCGAGTACGCCGCGCCGATCGCCGCCTGCTTGCGCTCATCAATGATCGCCGAACGCAGCGCGAAGTAAGCCGCGTAGATCATGAGCAGCAAGACAATCGCGCCCTGCTTGATATCCCAGTTCCAGTAAGTCCCCCACTGCGCCTTGGCGAAAACTGCGCCGGTCACGGTGGTCAGCACCCAGAACAGCAGCGAAAGCTCTGCGGAAACGCGCGATTTGACGTCGTCCATGGAACTGCGCGTAATCAGATAAGAGATGGCGTACCAGAGAGTGACGCCAGAAGCGATACTCGCGACGATTGAACAGGGAACATGGAAGACAACAATACGCGCCAAGCCCGGATTGCGGAATGCGACCGCAGGCGGCAGCCAGAGGAATCCGGCGACAGTCGTGGCGCAAAGCAAAAGCAGCAGCAATACCTTCGGGAATCGCAGCTGTGTAAAGTTTATCGGCGGGATCGCCGCCGTTGAGGAATCGACCACTCGATTTTTGGATTGCACACTTTTATTCATGCCAGACATATTCAAAAAGCAGGAATGACGCCGTCGTCATCACGATTGCATACGCGCCTAACACCCCTACATCGTTCCATGCGCGGAGAATATGTATCGGGATGGCGTCAAATGCGCCGACTGTCGCCTGCACGGCGATCAGCGCCAGAGGCATCAGCACCGGAAATGAGATAATCGGGTAAAGGGCGCTTTTCCCCGACGCCGCGTGCGCGATCAGCGCAGCCGTAAAGGTCGCGGCGCTCGCCAGCCCCGCGCCGCCAGCCGTCAAGATCACCATCAGTAACCCGAGCTGAAGCTTTTCCACCGGCATCAGCAGTAAAAACAGCGGAACGCTCACCAGTTCCACGACGCCGATCAGCGCCAGATTGAACAGCAGTTTTCCGGCGAAGACCGAGGACGGCGGCGCGGTCAGACGCAGGATCGCCGCCGTGCCGGCCTCTTCCTCACGGACAAAAACGCGCGAGAGGCCCGAAAGCGCCGCAAATAACAAAATGATCCAGACCAGAGCCGCCTTCACGTCTGCTCTCACGGACGCGCCGACCAGCACGGCCGACACCATGATCACCGTGATTACCGCGAACAGCGCCACCGCGCTCAGCGCATAACGCGTGCGCAGCTCCACGCGCAGTTCCTTCGTGAAGACGACGGCCGCGCAATCAAGCCAGCGGCTAACGGTCGCCGAAGTGGACGCGCCGGCCGCCCCAGCGTCCGATTTCATTGGAATCATTCGTTGCAATCAAGGCCATCCCGCCGGCTTCGAGATGCGCCGTCAAAATCTCGTCCACGACCCGTCGTCCCTGTTCGTCCAGCATCGCTGTTGGCTCATCCCAGAGCAGCAATGCCGGGTCCGCCACAAGCGACGACGCGAGGCGCACACGCTGGCGCATTCCCGACGAATACGATTTCACCGGCGTCTGGCGGGCGCGGGCCGTCAGCCCCATGCGATCCAGCAGAGCGGCGGCGTCGATGGGCAAGCCACGCAGCCGCGCGATAAACTCCAGGTTTTCCACGGCCGTCAGCTCTTCGTAAGGATTGACGTCCGGACCGGCGTATCCCAAATGTTCACGTGGCGGGCTGGCGGCGCCGACCGAGGCAAAAGAGACCTTGCCGGCGTCGGGCCGCGTCAATCCCGCGACGATCCGCAAAAACGTACTTTTCCCTGTCCCATTCGAGCCGCTGACGACGACGCGCTGTCCGGGATCAAGGGTGAGCGATAGCCCGGAAAACAGGGTCCGCCCACGATAAGACATCGAAAGATCTTCAATATGCAGGCGCGACATAACCCATCGATTATACCTTAACCCAAAGGCCGCGTGCAATGAAGCTTTGGCAAGTTTGTGAAATTCATCACAACTGTTTCGCGCCGGGGTTGTTCGAAGTTGGCGCACCGGGATATAATGTCATGATGCCTCGCCAATACCCAGTCTCGATTATTTCTGTCCTGTTCGTTTCAGTTCGCTCATTCGAGGCGCGCTTTTGAACGCACAACGCCGCGCCGTCGTCGCGTCCATCGTGGGCTTAACTCTGCTTGCCATAATGAGTTTCTGGCTTGCCTGGTGGTTCCGAAAGCAGCAGCGCCCGACGCCGCGCCCGACGATAACCGTCACATTTCTTGAACTCTCCAGCGGAAGCTGCGCGCTGATCCGAACACCCGACAAGCGCACGATCCTGATCAACGACGGCGGCGCCGCGTCGGGAGCGGAAGTTGTGCACACGCTGAAGAAGGCGCATATTACCCAGGTGGATCTCCTCGTGCTGGCGTCGCCGTCCCTTGATGAGATCGGCGGCACGACCGCTTTGCTGGATTCCCGAATTCCGATCAAATCCATTTGGAACAGCGCCGTGGACGACGGCGATCCGACCCGCCAAAAACTGATCCAGCGCATCCGCCTCAGGCGGATTCCGTACCGAGTCGTTCACTCCAATGAAAAGACGACGATCGGCGAGAGCGCCATGCGTCTGGCCGTGCTTTGGCCGCCCCAGCGCAGCCCGCGTGCTTCGCTCGACCCGCTCATCTGCCGCCTTGAGTTCGGTCAGACCGCAATCCTTCTCGCCGGCTCCTGCAACTCCGCCGCCGAGCCGTACCTGGTGGCCGACGCCGGCGACACCCTCGCCTGCGACATCCTCCAGGTCCCCGGCAACGGCGGCGCGGACTGCGCCTCCCTGGAGTTCATGCGCCTCGCCGGCCCCGCCACCGCCGTGATCTCCTCCACGCCCCAAGCGCCGCCCGATCCAGGAACGCTGCACCGCCTGCAAGCCGCCGGCGCCGGCGTCTGGCGCACGGACATGCAGGGCGCCATTACCGTCACCGCCAACGGCGTTACTGCGCCGCAGGTGACGGGCGCGAAGCTGTAAATTCTGGAACTCCAAGCTCGTTCCCCGGATATGAAATCCGGGTCTGGGAAGTCGCTTCGCGACTAATTGTCCGTGCCGGACAAACAAATATCCGTAGTCGATTAACCATAGTTTGTGCGTCCGGCACGGACGCTTAGCCGAAGGCTTCCCAGACCCGGTTTTTATAACCGGGGAAATGAGAGTGGCGTCGATTTTCGCTCATTGCTTCTCTTATACGTTGACTTCCTCCCTTCAAAAAGGGTATACTTTTGTGATGCAGGACAACGTTTCACAATCATTGATCGGGATGACGGCGCAGGAGATTCGGGCCACGGTTGCGGAGGCGACGGGGCTGCCGGAATTCCATGGCGGACAGGTCGCGGACTGGCTTTACCGGCGGATGATGCCGGATCAGCGCGGCGGGTTTCGCGCGTCGTTTGAAGAGATGACGAACCTTCCGGTGGCCGCGCGGACGCAGCTTGCGGAGGCGTTTCCGTCGAAACCCATTTCCCTTCTGGAGCGGCATGAGGACACGCGCGACGGAACCGTCAAGCTGCTCGCCAAGCTGACCGAAGGCAACTATCCCATCGAGTGCGTGCTGCTTCCCGACACCAAGCGGGTTTCGGTTTGTCTTTCTACCCAGGCCGGATGCGCCATGGGCTGCGTGTTCTGCGCGACGGGAACGCAGGGATTGACACGCAATCTGACGGCCGGCGAGATCGTCGCGCAGTTCCTGATGCTCCAGTCGGAATCGCCGCGACGGATCAGCCACATCGTCCTGATGGGCATGGGCGAACCGCTGCTCAATTATGACAATACGCTCAAAGCCATCCGTATTCTGAACTCCGAATGCGGTGTGGCCATGCGTCACATTACACTTTCCACAGTGGGCATCGTTCCCAACATCGACAAACTGGCGCAGGAAGACCTGCAAATCACACTGGCGGTTTCCCTGCATGCGCCCAATGACGCGCTTCGGCAGCGTCTGGTCCCAGTTGCGAAGAACTATCCCATCGCAAAGTTGATGTCGAGCTGCAAGGCTTACGCCAATCATACGAGCCGCCGCCTGACGTTCGAATACGTGCTTTTGAAGGAAGTTAACGATCGTCCCGAAGACGCCCGCGAGCTGGCTCAGCTCATGAAGGGCATGCCGGCGGCGCTCAACGTTATTCCTTACAATCCGACCACCGTGACCGAGCAGTTCGGCCGACCGGAAGCCGATCGGATTGCCGCATTCCGGAGGATTCTGGAAGCGGCGGGCATCACCGTAACACAGCGCAAAGAGCGCGGACAGCAGATCGCGGCGGCCTGCGGCCAGCTGGTCACGCAGTCCGTCAAGCGCACGCCGGGCATGCGCGAGCTGCCGGTGCTGTCGGGGACGGTCTAAATCATGGCGGCGGAAGATCGGAACGCTTTGGAGCTGGAAACGGCTTCCGACGCCACACCGGCCGAAGAATCCGCCGCTCCCGATCCCGAGCCGCTCGCCTTTGACGAGACGATCACACTTCTCTCCGCACTGAAAGCGCCTCCAGTCCTCGCTCTTCTCCAAGACAAAGATTATCTACTGCTCCGCACCACCGCGTTCTCGGGTTTCCGGATGAACCATCAAGGTCTGGGCAACCCGGTCGTACGCCGGCGCCTCGCCGAAGAAGCCGCACGCAACGGCTCCTTCGCGCAGAAGCTGCGCGATCTCAGCGAAGCCGAAGACGCCCTCCGTCCCTCCACGCCCTCCCCAAAGCCTGAGAAGACCGCTGCAGCAGATGAGGACGCCAAGCGACACGAGGAACAGCTCCATCAGGAGCGTCAAAAGCGCAAGCGCGACCGGGAAGAAGCGCGCGAGCAGATCGCGGCTCTGAAAGAAAAAGTCCGGGAGCTGGAGCGGCGGGAATACGAATCGAACTTAGTTCTTCGCGCCGCCGAAGCCGAACGGGACGCACAGGCGCTGCTGGCTGACAAGCACGCCCAGCGTGTCGCGCGTCTGGAGCGGCAGACGGCGCGTCTCATCGCCGAGCGCGCTCAGTTGCTGAAATCCCTTTCAGGCCACGCGCCACACACACGCAGCGCGGCAAGCCACGCCGCCAACGCAAAGACCGGCCAGACGTTATCGTCCGACGCCGTTTGGGAAGAAGCCGTGCGGCATCTCATCGACAAGAACCGGCACGATCAGGCGCTCAGCCTCGCCAACGATGTCCTGCGCGCCGACTCTCACAATCTGGCGGCACTCGATATTATCGCGCGGGTGATGGAAGCGTCCGGAGATGCGCGCGCTGCGGCGATCTCCGCGCGCGCCCTGGTGACGGCGAGCCTGGGACGCGGCGATCTGCGCGCGGCCACCGACGCCATGGTCAAGCTGTTGTTGATCGATCCACAAACTCCCGAAGCCGAAAAAGTGTCCCGCGCCTTTGTGGCGTCGATCCGCGCCGATGACCGCGAGACCGTCAAACACGCGGGCGCAGCGTTCGCGCGGCTGCGCAAACTCAACGGTCAGGCCTACGCGCGCCTGCAAAAGCACATCCGCAAACAGCTTTCGCCGACACTCGCCGATACGCTCGATCCCGCGCCCGGAGCGCTTGGCGCCGACGACATTCTGCCGCTCCCCGGCTTCTTCCCGTACCCACTCACGGCCACCGAAATCATCGCCGCCATTGATCAGGGCGATCTTCCCATTGTCGCCAGCGTCCGCAAAAGTCTGGCGCACGCCGAAACTACGGACGCCGCCCTGCATGCCCGTCTCCTGGGCGCTCTGGAACTGGCCGCCGAAGGCGACCGCACTTACCTTGCGCCGCTGCAAAAAAAGGCGCTCGGCGCCGCTGTGGTGGATGCGAGCAACGCAGCATGGTTCGACCAGGAATCGATGACCAATGCGCGCGCCCGCCTCAAGCCCATCTTAGAGCTGCGCCGCGCCCTGCGCGCCAAAGGCTACTTCCCCGTGCAGCTGATGGGCGACGCTCCCCTGCCCTACACCATCGACGAACCCGAAGCACTGCGGCGCATGATCGCGCAGGGCGAAATCACGATCGTCGAATCCGGAACCGACGCCGACGTTGTCCTGCTGCGCGAGTCAAAGCGCCTCAGCGCTCCCTTGGTCACGAACGACTACATGGTCGACTGGGATCCCAACGGTGAAGTGACGAAACTGCGCTTCGATCTGCCGCCGCAAGGCAATGCTTATTTCTGGACTTAAGGACGCCGCCCATGGCGGCTGAGCGATCACTTATGACACTTGAAGAACAATTCACCCGCCTCATTCAGATCCTCCAATTGATCGACAGCGAGCCCTGGAAATGGGACGCCGCCGACCTGGAGGCGAAGTTCAGCGTTTCGCGCGCCACCATCGAGCGCGACATCGCGATCCTGCGCCAATGGGGTCAAATCAAGCGCAAGAATGGCAAGTTTGGCCTTGCCGAGATGAAGTTCCTGCCGACCTCCTTCACCCCGCCCGAAGCGCTCGCCCTGCGCATTGCCGGCTCCACCTTCGCCGAGCAGGCCGGGGCAGGATACCGTGACGCCCTGGCGACCGCCCTAAAAAAGATCGATCAGGTCCTGCCCCAGCGCATCTCCGCCGAGATTCGCCGCGCCCACGCCCGCGTCGCCGTCAGCCAGCCAGTCGTGCGCGAGTTCTCCGCCAGCGTGTATCAAGACTTGCAGAACGCCATGATCCACCATAATCCTGTGGACATTACCTACTTCTCCCGCAGCCGCTCCGAGCCCTCCAAGCGCCGTGTCGACCCCTACGGCCTCACCTTCAAGATCGGCGCCTGGTACATGGTCGGCTTCTGCCACCTGCGCCAGGGTATCCGTACCTTCGGCTTAGACCGCATCAAATGGCTGCGCGTCGAAGACAAGCTCCACTTCCGCTACCCCGCCGACTTCGACCTTCAGGAATGGCTCGCCAAAGGCTGGCAGCTCCAAGCCGGCGGCGAGCCCACCGAAGTCGTCGTCCGCTTCGCCCCCAGCACCGCCTCCTGGATCCTCGGCGGCCAGTGGCACCCCACCCAGCACATCGACAAACAATCCGACGGCTCCGTCCTCTTCCGCGTCATCGTCTCCGGCTACGAAGAAATCCTCTACTGGGTGCTATCGTTCGGAGGCCAGGCCGAAGTACTCGAACCCGCCCCCCTGCGCGTGGCCGTCGCCGACGCGGCGCGGAAGATGGTGGGGATTTACGATGTAGGTGTGGATAAAGCGACGACCAACTAATAGTTCGGTGAACAAAGAGCGCAATACTCGGCGATAGAGGCATCAGCCCCATTCATGGGGCTCCCCCACAGGCCGGTCATTTATGGCCGGTGTTACCGCCGTGCGATGTTGCGCCCGCCGTGCGATGTTGCGCCCGCCGTGCGATGTTGCGCCCGCCGTGCGATGTTGCGCCCGCCGTGCGATGTTGCGC
>NZ_JBDSQY010000072.1:0-21798 GCF_039929585.1 Capsulimonas sp. | reverse complement strand
TCCCAATTCTGGGAGAGGGGGAGTCGGAGTAAGATTTCGATTTTGGATTAGGGGTTCTGATCTGAAACTCAAAAACTCTTGCTCCCCTTCCCCAGAATTGGGAGAACCGGGTACCCGCTTGCGGGTGGCGGGGATGAGGGCCGCTCCTCACCGTGTCCGCCGCTGATCCTCTTCGATCACGCTTCCCAAAAAAGACCCCGCGAACTGGCCTTCCGGACGCACGCGTCCCTTCAATCCCACCTTCGAGCCTTCACGCGGCGCGCCCGCGTGACTGACTACCCAGATCTGTCCGCTGTCGTCGTTTATTCGATACGCGGAAAGATTACTGATCCCAAGCGGCAGTTCGTAAACTTTTGTGACTTGTCCAGAAACCGTCACATCCTTGTTGGTGAAGCGGGACGGGTTGTTCAGAATATCGCTGACTTTGTCGGTATGTGTCCCGCAGCCGGCCAGAGCCGCGATTGCGATGGCGCCCAGCATCGTCGCCCCTAAGTATCCACGTTTGACTTGCATTGGATCGTCTCCTTCGGAAATCGTCTTTTTCCATGGACGGCTTCGCGGAGCGAACTGTTCCCACAAAATATTGAAACGTCTGGGAACTCTTTGCCTGCCCGTCGCGCTATCCCTTCTGTCAAACACCAATCATCGGAGGCTTCTCACAATGAAGTTATTCAGCAAAGTTCTCGTCGCCACGCTCGCTCTGTCCGCCATCGTTCCCGCGGCAATCGCCGCTCCGACCAAGCCGACAGCGGCGCCTGCCCCGAAGATGGCCGCCGCCAAGATGACGACCAAGAAAACGGTGAAGCCCGCCGCCAAAAAGGTCGCCAAGAAGACCGTGAAGCCCGCCGCTAAGAAGGCGACGAAGATGACCAAGATGGCGAAGCCCGCGCCGAAGATGGCTCCCGCCGCGCACAAGATGTAATCCATTTCGTCTCTCGCGTCCGTTCAGGGGACGCGCCGAAACGGAAAAAGCCGCATGCAAATCGCATGCGGCTTTTTTGCGCTTTACTTACTCAGATTGAGCGCCAGCAGACGAAGTTCGGACATCTCGTCCATGGCGTAGCGCACGCCTTCGCGGCCAAAGCCCGAGCCTTTGACGCCGCCATAGGGCATATGATCCACGCGATAAGACGGCGTATCGCCTGCGATCACGCCGCCGACCTCCAGGCGCTCGAACGCCCGATAGATCCGGTGGATGTCATTTGTGTAGACGCCCGTTTGCAGCCCATAATCCGAGGCGTTGACCTTGTCCAGCGCTTCTTCGAAATCGTCGTACGGCGTCAGTGTCGCCACCGGCCCGAAGATTTCCTCACGCTCGACTTTCATTTCGGGATTTGTATCGGTGAGAACGATCGGAGCGATGCGCCTGGGATCGGCGGGAGCGATGTCGCCCAGCAGGAGGCGCGCGCCGCCGTCCAGCGCCTCGCGCACCCATTCGAGAATCCGCAAGCCTCCCGCCTCGTTGATGATCGGTCCGAGGTTTGTTGCGTCGAGACGGGGATCACCGAGGAGCAGTCCGCGCGACTGAGTTAAGAACTGCTGGGTAAATTCCTCGAAGATCGGACGATGTATAAGAATGCGCTGAGTGGAGATGCAGATTTGCCCGGCGTAAGCGAACGCACTGGCGACGCACTTGGGAACGGCGGCGCTCAGATCCGTGTCTTCGTGGACAATCGTCGCGGCGTTTCCGCCCAGCTCCAGTGTCACGCGCTTGCGGTTCGCCTTGGCTTTCAGCTCCCAGCCGATCTTCGCGCTGCCGGTGAATGAGAGCGCCGCGATGCGCGGGTCGAGCGCCAATCGTTCGCCGAGCGCCGGCTCCGTATGCACGACGTTAAACGCGCCGCTGGGAAGCCCCGCGTCGGCGATCACCTCCGCCAGCAGCAGGGCCGTGAGCGGCGTCTGATGCGCGGGTTTCAGCACGACCGGCGCGCCGACCGCCAGCGCCGGCGCGACTTTATGCGCCACCAGGTTCAGCGGAAAATTAAATGGCGTGATGGCCCCGACCACGCCGCAGGGAAAGCGCCGGGTAATCCCAATACGACCCTTGGAAGTTTCCGTGCGATCCAGCGGGATCTGCTCGCCCTGTCCAAATCGCCTTGCTTCCTCGGCGGCGATCTGAAACGTATGCACCGCGCGGGCGACCTCGGCGCGCGCGTCCCGGATCGGCTTCCCCGATTCCAGTGTGATCGTCTGCGCGATCTCCTCGGCGCGGTCGCTCAGCCCGCCGTGGATCTTGTCCTGCGCCTCGCCGCGCGCGGCGTCCGTCAGTGCGCGAAACGGCTCCCGCGCCCCGTACGCGGCGGCGATGGCGTCCTCCATCTCCGCCGCGTTGCCCCGGAAAAGCCGTCCGGCCGGCGCGCCGTCCCAGGGATTGATGATGGTGTCCGTTTCGTCCGTCGTCCGCCACTGACCGTTGATGTAAAGCGGCCGAATATCGCTGTCCATGGCGCGACCTCCAAGGCTGTTACTCGATCCAAACCGGCTCGGTAAACGCGCCGTTGCCGGCGATGTCCCATACTTCGAAGCGTACCCACTTACGTTCGGAAACCTCCGCCGGGATTTTGAGCGTTCGTGATCCAAAGGCGGGCGTATCGCTCAGATCAATGCGCTGCCGGTAGACCTTGGCGCCGTCGCCCGAGATGATCTCGGCGAAATTGAGTGGGAATGTCCACTCCAGAGAAGCATTCAGCGTTGGTTTCTGGCTGGGGGAGAGGCGCAGCGTTTCGCCGCTGCCCTTGCCTCCGAGGGTGAATTTTGGGATCAGCACCTCACCGGTCGTCACGAAGAAGTGACCGTTTCTGAGGGTGGTCAGAACGCTCGACCAGCCGTCCTGGTAGCGCGGCAGTTTGTCCATCTTGAGATAGTTGATGTTCATATGCCCGTACAGCTCATGTTCGGGCTTGACGTTGAAGACATCGACTTCGCCAAGGATATACTTGCGCAGGCCCCAATTGGACATATCGTCTTCCAGGTCCAGCACGCGCGTCCCCAACTGCGGCTTGGAAAGGTCTGACGGCATTGCCTTCCATGCGGCGCCTAGATAACGGTCGCTCAGGAAAAACGGCGCAGTCTTGTAATTGTCGGGGTAGCCGATGGAGGCTTTGATGCGCGCGTGCGCTGTCCACATCAGGCCGTGCTCGGTCTCCATGAGCTTCAGGACATCGTCCGGCGAGCCGACATGATAGACCGTCCCATACCCCGCGACTTGCTCCGAGAAGGGCTGATCTTTCGTACGCTGCAATGTCCAGTAGACAGGCTTCGGAAAAAGACTGAGCCAGTGCCCGCCCAGATGCTCGTTCGGCTCCTCGCCGGGCAATAATAGAAACTTATTGTTCGAAAGGCGCGCACACTCATCATGCATCGTTTTGAGCAATGGGAGGCGGCGCGCTTGCAGTTCCTGTGTCCAGTTGATATGGAATTCGGCGAGGTGCGCGATGTCCACGCCGCGCTGCTTGAAGGCTGTTACGAACCCCGGTTCTGAAAAGCCTTTGGGAACGCCGTCGGTCTTCTGCGCCTTTTGGGCGTCCACAAAACCCAGTGAGTGCTCGTTATGGTAGTGGCTGGTGAACGTCAGATACCCGGGCAGCTTCTTGAAATGGTCGCCGCGCGTATAGCGGCGCACTTCGTCCAGCGTCTTTTCGGATTTCTCGCGGCTCAGGAGATAAAAGAGTGACAGATGCTGCTCGGTGTGCGGCGGGGCGTTCACCCAGGGAACCCAGCGTTTGTCGCCTTCCGGCGGCTGGCGGACGCCGAACCCGGCGTCGGTCACTAAGTCGTGATAGCCGCGCCCGCGCCATGCAAATTGGAAGTTGTCTGGTAGGTCCAGCGGATAGAAGTATTGGTGGGGCGGGGGGAAGACGGCCACGGAGCCGCCGCCGGCCTCGGCGATCACGGCGCGGTTACGTACGGCGATGGGAGCGGCCGGCGCATCCGCCGGAGCGCTCTGCCAGCGATCGAAGTTATCGAGATATTGGATGCTTGTCCAATTGGGAGCGGGACTGCTGAGACCGGCGTCGTAGAGAAACGCGACGGCGTCCTGCTCGGTGCTGACGACGGCCTGGCTCTGCACGATCCGCGTTCCGGGATAAAGAATAAACCGCATGTCGCCATGGAATGGCCCTGCGCTGAGCCCGCCGATGACGATCGTGCTGCGGCCGCCTTCGGTCACCACGCGCGCCGAACTCTTCTCCAGCGTCGCAAGATAGGATTTGTAGGGACGATTGCGGGGATTATCAAAAAACGCTACCCATCCGGCGGGATTGGCCAGGTCGCGCGTTCCGACAGTGATCACATTTACCGGGGAGACCCCCTTGAGCAGCGTCTCACCGGGCTTCGTCGGATCGCCCGAGATCGCCAGGGATTCGATCAAGGGCGTATTGGACTGCAAGTCCAGCGTCAGCGATCCATACTCGCCGCGTCCCATCGGCCATGTGGCGAGCAGGGCGTCTCCAGTCTGGCGAATGGAAACGCCGCCCACGGACTTATACTGTGAGAAGTCGGCCTGGATGCCGGCGGCGTACATGGCGCTTGGCGCGAAACTACAAATCCCGAGCAAAACGACGGTGGAAACTTGTGAGATCAGATGTGGCTTCATAGGCGATCCTTGAGAACCTATCCCCGGCCAAAGGCCGGGGATAGGGCGCTTTTATTCGACTGTGACCGATTTCGCCAAATTTCTTGGCTGATCGATTTCGCGGCCGAGGGCGGCGGCGATGTAGTAGGCGAGCATTTGCATCGGGACGATCGCGAGGATCGGCATGAACCAGTCGTGGGTGCTGGGGATGCGCAGGACGCTGTCCACGGAGCGGGTGTCCAGGCCCTCATCGCCCTCCTTGACCAGGGCGACCGCGCCGCCGTCGCGGGCGGTGATCTCTTTGACGTTGGAGAGCATCTTATCGTACAGCGCCGATTGAGTGGCGAAGCAGACGACGGTGACGCCGGGCTCCACCAGGGCAAGCGGGCCGTGCTTCATTTCGCCGGCGGCGTACGCCTCGGCGTGGATATAGGAGACTTCCTTGAGCTTAAGTGCGGCTTCCATCGCGACGGCGTAGTCGAAGCCGCGTCCCAGGAAGAAGAAGGAGCTGGACTTGGATAATCCCTGCGCCAGTTCCTTGATCTCCGGTCCGAGTTTCAGCACTTCGGCGACCTGCGCCGGCAGCGCCTTTAGCAGCTCCACGTAATCCGAAACGACCGTTGGTCCCAGACGGTTTTCTTGTTCGGCGATAAACAATCCCACGAGGTAAAGCGCGACGAGCTGCGTGGTGTACGCCTTGGTGGAGGCGACGCTGATCTCCGGGCCGGCGTAGGTGTAGATGACTTCATCGGCCTCGCGGGCGATGCTGGATCCGACGACGTTCACCACGGCGAGCGTCGTGGCGCCCTTGACTTTGGCTTCGCGCAGGGCGGCCAGGGTGTCGGCGGTCTCGCCGCTCTGGGAGATGATGATCGCGAGGGTATGTTGATCGACGATCGGATCGCTGTAGCGGAACTCACTCGCCACGGAGACCTCGACGGGGCGGCGCAGCAGGGCCTCGTAGAAGTGCTTCGCGACCATGCCGGCGTGGTAAGCCGTGCCGCAGGCGACGATGACGATCCTGTTGAAGTTCAGGAGCTGTTCACGCGAAAGCTTCAGCTCTGGGAACATCACTTGGTTCGTGTCCGAGACTCGGCCGCGCAGGGTGTCGCGAATGGTCTGGGGCTGTTCGTGGATCTCCTTGAGCATGAAGTGGTCGTAGCCGCCCTTGGAGGCCGTACTGACATCCCAGGTGACCGCGAACACATCGCGCTGCAAAGGGGCGCCTTCCAATGTCGTGATCGTGACTTGGTCAGGGGTGATCTTGACAAAGTCGCCGTCTTCCAAAACTAAGACCCGGCGGGTGTACTCCATAACCGCAGGGATATCCGAGGCCAGGAAGTTCTCGCCTTCGCCGAGGCCGATGATCAGAGGAGAGGCCGTTTTGGCGGCGTAAATGACGTCCGGCTCCATTTCGGAAACGACGCAGATGGAGTAGGCGCCCGTGACAGATGCGAGCGCGCTGCGCAGCGCTGTTTCCAAGCCGTCGGAGGTTTTCAGGCGCTCTTCAATAAGATGGACTAAGACTTCGGTGTCGGTATCGCTGGAAAACGTATGGCCCTGGGCAAGCAGATCGTCTTTGAGATCCAGATAGTTTTCGATGATCCCGTTATGGATCAGCGCAATGCGTCCGCTGCAATCCGTGTGCGGGTGCGCGTTGCCGTCGTTGGGGCGGCCGTGTGTCGCCCAGCGCGTGTGTGCGATGGCGGCGCCGCTGGCGAAGGCGAGGTCCCCGAGGCTGCCCGTGAGGTTGGCAAGCTTGCCGGCCTTCTTCATTACGGTCACCGTCGGGCTGTTCGGGGTAACCACGGCCACACCGGCGGAGTCGTAACCGCGGTATTCCAGCCGCTTCAGATTATCCAGAACCAGGCGGACGCTGCTCGCGCGTCCTCCGACATATCCCGTAATTCCACACATCGAGTTCGTCTTCGCTCCTCGCGTTTTCCTTTGAGTATACCCGGCATGGAGCGCCGCCGGAAAACGAATGGGGGAAGCCGGTGCGGCTTCCCCCAAAATCGTGCGTATTTTCTGTCCATGGCCGCGCTGTTACTCAGCCTTATGACGGCCTTTGCCCAGAATGAACTCCAGGCATCCGAAGACGGTCAGGTCCGCATAGCCGCGCTCGCTCTTGCCGATCTGCAGCGAGAAGTTTCGATCGGGTGCGAAGGTTTGGGAAACGCCAACCAGGTAACCCAGGTTCGTGCGTGCGCCGTCCGCGCCGGGACTGCCGCCGTAGACCTGCGCGCCGACCGATGTGCGCTCCGTCACCTGGCACGTACACGCCGCGCTGTACGACCAGCAGTTCTTCGCCAGTGCGTTGCCGGGCATGTAATAAGATGCGGCCAGTCCGACGCCATAGTGGCCGTATGATTTCGCGGCGCAGATCCCGAAGTTGCTGGCGTACTTGCCGTCTCCGAAGCCTTCCGACTTGCTGGCGGTGGGGATCTTCAGGCCGTAGTCAATCGCGACTTGTGGGGCGCTCTTGGTTTCCTCCAGAAAGCGCCACTTGGCGCCGACGGTCGTGTCGCCGAATCCCGTCTTGCGGCTGGCCCCAGAATTACGGAATGAGGATACGGCGATGCCCGTACCGACTTCGATGTTGTTCGTGAGGCCGTAAGAAAGATTGATTGCCGGGAGGGTCTGGGACTCGGATCCGCTGACCTGGGACGAATTGACGGCGATGTCGAGCGTATAGCGGCCGGGTTCCGTGGTTCCTGGACCGTCGATCGCAACGGGGCCCGCAATGACTGGTTGAGCGGCGGCGCAGAGTAGGGCGGCGCAGGCCGCGAAGTAGTAGGGCGCTTTCATCCTGAATGTATGTTCCTTCCGTGGCTGTTCGCCAGGGGCCGGAGAACGCGATTAAATGTGTTGAGCGTTTCCAGCGTGTTTACTAGGTTCATTATCAGGTGAAAGGGACAGGGGAGTTATTCGCAAAAATACGAGGTTCAAGCAGAGATACGCTCAGTAGAAATACGGGAAATTTCTTGGGAGCATTTTGCATTGGTTTTTTGGAGAGTAAGAAATATCCCGATTTATACTGGCTTATGAGCGATTCTCACGGAAACCGGCATTTGTGCGGGCCGCCGTCAGGAATGAATTAAGCCGAATACGTGTATGATAGATATGTAATCGATTTTGATATCGAGCTTTGTTTTTTCGATAAAGGAGCCATCATGAAAACCACGCTGATCGCCGGAACCATCGCCGTCTTCGCCGCCTGCATCTCCGTCTCCGCCGCAGTCGCTTCGCCCGTTTCGGACATTCGCGACAATGCCGCCGCCGCCGCCAGCAACGCGCATATCTATCAGTGGAAGCGGGTGGAGCTGGAAGTCGTTCGCATCGCCGACGCCGAGAAGAAAGTGCAGCTTTCCCAGTCCTCCAAGTCCGATGCCCTGAGCTCGGCCGTTCGCGATCTGCGCGCCGCACAGGCCGCCCACGACGCCGATCGCACGGAAGCCGCCGCCGCCGCCGTACTGGCCGCGACCGATACACTGAGCAAGTAAGCGCTGTCCAAAGCCATTCGGTAACGCAGTAAAATAAAAACCGCCTCTTGCAAGACATCCAATGTCTTGCAAGAGGCGGTTTCTTTTGCGTGCTGAGAATTCGTTACGCCGCGCTTTGCATACGGCCCGGCATTTTCTCGTCCAGCACTTGCATCAGCGCGTCGACGACAGCGGGGTCGAACTGGGAGCCCGCATACTTTTTGATTTCGGCGCGGGCGGCGGCGGCGTCTCGGGCCGCGCGGTATGGCCGGTCCGTCGTGATTGCGCCGTAAGTGTCCGAGACGGAGATAATGCGCGCGCCCAGAGGGATCTGGTCTGCACGGAGGCGGTCCGGGTACCCACCTCCATCCCAGCGCTCGTGGTGCGCGCGCACCATGGGGGCGATGCAGCGCAGCCCGGGGACATGGTTCAGAATCTCGGCGCCTAGCACGGGATGCGTGCGCATGATATTCCACTCCTGGTCGTCGAGCTGCTCGGGTTTGTGAAGGATCGAATCGGGAATCGCGACTTTGCCGATATCATGCAGGCGTGCCGCCAGTCCCACAAGGCGCGCCTGCATCATATCCAGCCCCAGAGCCTGGGCGATTTGAATGGCGATATTGCCCACTTCTTCGGTGTGCTCGCCCGTATAATGGTCGCGCGCGGAGACGAGAGCGGCCATGGCTTCGACAGTGCCGCGCAGCGCGGTCTCTTCCCGTGAGCCTTCATCGGATTCCGAAAGCAAGGCCCCGACCGCTGGGTCTCCAGCGCAGCGCACTTGGTTTCGTCCCAGTTTCTTAGCCGCGTACATCGCCTGATCCGCCGCAACGACCAGTGTGTCGCGGCGCCGCCCGTCTTCCGGGAACGAGGCGACTCCGATCGAGCACGTCAGGCGCAAGCCTCCCGCCGGGCTGAATGTATGCCCGGCAACTAGCGCCCGGATCTGTTCGCCAATTCTCTGCGCATCGTCTATCTGGGTTTCCGGCATCAGCACCAGGAACTCCTCGCCTCCCCAGCGGGCCACCGTATCGATCGATCGCAGATGACCGCGCACGAGGGCGGCAATCTCTGCAAGCGCGGCGTCTCCGGCGGGATGGCCGCAGCTGTCGTTCAGAGCCTTGAAATGGTCGAGATCGAAAAACATCACGGAACAAGGGCGTCCGTAGCGGTCCGATCGCTCCAATTCCGCCTCCAGCGCCGCGACCATGGCTCGGTGGTTCGGCAAGCCCGTCAGAGTGTCGGTGGTCGCCAGCGATTGGAGACGCTCATTGGCCCGCGTCAGCGCTTCCACATTGACATGCAGATCGGCCTGTGTGGCGTGCAGTTCGGTGTTCATGCCCTCCATGCGCTCCGCGTAAGCCATCAGTTCCTGATTGAGCTGGTGGTTCTCGCGGATCGCAAGCACCTGACGCGCCAGGATCAGACCGACCAGCACCATGCTGCTGACGAGCACGCCGCGCTCCAGCGATTTGTCGGTGTGCACGGACCGAGTGTAAAGAAGCAGCGCCATCAGAGCCGGGAAAAGAGCATAGGGAAGGAGGAGACGCCAGAGCGGCGGCGTTTCGTTTGATTTCTGCGCTCCCCCGGTATCCTCCGCAGATCGAGAGCGGCTGAGGAGATGGATGGCGCCGGCGCCCAATCCGATCAGGCTGTTTCCAAGCACATACGTCTCGTCCATCAGCGATCCGGTGTGGTAGCTGTTTTGCAGGAGGCGATAAAGGTAGAGGCTGTCGCCGATGACGAAGACAATCAGTCCGCTCAGGAGGATGGCCACGCCGGAAAAATTCGAGCGATTGCCAGTGCGGGACGCCAGCAGAAGGACCGCGAACACCAGCATCAGATCGAAGGACGGGTATGCGAGCGCGACGATCCGGCCCAGCAAGGTCTGACTGCCCTGGAGCATGGTCGGTCCAAGAATGAAATACCAGCTGAACGCAATCACGGCTGTCATGATCATCGCGCAGTCGAGCGTGACGCGTGTGCGGACGGCGAAGGGCAGGGGGCGCGCCGGCAGCAGCAGGATCGACGCCATCAGCAGAGGATAGATCGCGAGGAAGAAAATATCCGCGACGCCGGGGAACGGCGGGTCGACATGCTGTACCACTTCGGAATAGGCGTAAACCGCCTGCCCGACACCATAGCAAATCAAGGCGATGCCGGCCAGCGCCGGAGCCATGATGCTTCTTGGCGTTTCATCGTTTCGCCGCGAGTGGAGCGATGCTCCCAAGCACCATATACCGCCGCCCAGGGCGCTTAAAATCTCAAAGGCGTCCACGCCTGTGACATAAACATGCTTGGAGAATGGGTGAGAGAGAATCCAAGTGATCGTGAGCACGTTCAGGGCGGCGACTATGCCGATTCCCCACAACACCGTTTTTTTTCTATTGCGCCGTCGCTGCGCCATTATAACCTGCACTCCTGCGACTGCCGCCGCAAATAGGGATTTTCATTTCCATTATCGGCGTGTTCTCGTGTTTTCCTTAGTCTGACAGAGTGTCAGACATGGCTTGCCGTCTCGCGATTCTGCGGTGGCTTCATCCAGGCCCGTCCCCATCGCGCGACCTCCTCGAAGATGCCGTTGAGCTCTTTGCCCTTGGGCGTGAGCATATATTCCACATGCGGAGGCATGGCGCTGATGACGGTCCGGGTGACCACGCCTTCTTCCTCCAGCTCGCGCAGGCGGTCTCGGCATGTGCCCGGATTGATTCCATGCTCGTTGGCGATCTCATTGAAGCGTTTTTTGCCGTCGAGCAGGCTGCGCACGATGTGCATCGTCCAGCGTCCGCCGAGCAGCGTCAGCGCCGCATTGGCCGGGCAGTAAATATCGTCTCCATGATGTTCCATGTGTCGCTTACCCCATTTTCCTTATCCTACAATAGTCAATGCAGTTCCGTCAAGAAGCATTCCTGAACTTGGGAACTTTATCAGAGGAGCGTCCGTTATAGATCACATACAGAGTTAAAAAATAGAGCGCTCTGAAAATTATAGCGCAAATCTGAGGAGATTCGTTCCATGTCCACACAGGTATCCGAGACGCCAAGCGCGAACACAACGGCTGTTGATACGGCGCTGCTCGTATTACGTTTGTTTTTAGGCGCGATCTTTATCGCCCACGGTTCGCAGAAACTGTTCGGCGCATTCGGCGGACACGGTCTCGCCGCGACGATCGGGATGTTTCACGACAAAATGGGGATTCCGGTATTCTTCGCCTATCTCGCCGTGTTTACCGAGTTTTTCGGCGGCCTCGCCGTGTTCTTCGGTTTGCTGGGTCGGCTGGCGTCGCTGGGGCTGATCGTGACGATGCTGGTGGCGCTGTTCAAAGTCCATTTGGCCGGCGGGTTTTTTCTGCCCTCGGGATTTGAATACGCCTTCGCGCTGATCGGCATGGCTCTTGTGGCGCTGATCGCCGGTCCGGGCCGTTTCGCGATTGCGGATATCGAAGGACGTTTGCTGAAGCGCAAGTGAGATGGGATTTCGACCCTCTTTTTCATAGACCATCAATGAGGAGGCAAGCATGAGCGCGCAAATTGGCGGACTGCATCACGTTACGGCGATTGCCGGCGAGGCGCAGCGAAATTTCGATTTTTACACAAGGACGCTGGGACTGCGTCTGGTGAAGAAGACGGTGAACTTCGATGACCCGGCGACATACCATCTTTACTACGGCGACGGTCTGGGAAACCCGGGAACGCTGCTGACCTTCTTTCCCTGGAAAGGAGCGCCGCAGGGCCGCAAGGGAACCGGCGAAACGGAAGCCACGGCGCTGGCAGTCCCTGCCGGCTCATTGGAGTTCTGGCGGGAGCGCTTGCAGCCGTTTCTCACATCTTCCGAGATAACAGAACGGTTTGGCGAGCGCGTGCTGGCCTTTGCCGATCCCGACGGAATGGCGCTGGAGATCGTCGAAACTTCCATCGATGAAGATGTACGGACCGGATGGACCGAGAGTGAAGTCCCAAGCGATTACGCCATTCGCGGCTTGCACGCGGTAACACTGGCCCTGCGAGATTGGGAATCGACGGTGCGCTGCTTGACCGGCATACTTGGCTTCGAAGAGATTGGAACGGAAGGTGGGAGGCGGAGATTTGTGACACAGCGCGGCGTTCCCGGAAACGTGGTCGATTTGGTGGAGCGTCCGGATCTGCCGCCATCGCAGACCCTGGTCGGCTCGGTGCACCACGTTGCATTTCGCCTGCCGGACGACGCCGTGCAAGCCGACTGGCAGCATAAATTGCTGGACGCCCGGCTGGGTGTGACGGAAGTTCGAGAGCGCGAATATTTCCGCTCGATCTACTTCCACGAGCCTGGCCGCGTTCTCTTTGAACTCGCCACCGATGCGCCCGGCTTCGCGACCGATGAAACGCCGGACGCCCTGGGAACGGCGCTGAAACTGCCGCCCTGGCTTGAGGCGCGCCGCGCCTCTATTGAGAACGCCCTCCCGGCGCTCGATACGAATTTGGAGAGGAACTGACGATGACAAACGTGACGCTGGATTTTGTGCATCGATACGTGGAAGGGACTTCGGGCGCGCCGACGCTGCTGCTGCTGCACGGCACAGGCGGAGACGAAAACGATCTGCTGGGCCTGGGCCGCGAGCTTCTGCCCGGAGCTAACTTGCTCAGCCCGCGCGGCCGGGTTCTGGAAGGCGCGTCGCCGCGCTTCTTTCGACGCCTCGGCGCCGGCGTCTTCGACTTGGAGGACTTGCGTCTTCAAACGGATGCATTGACTGAGTTTATCGGGAGCGCTGCCGACCAGTATGGTTTCGACAAAACGCGCGTGATCGCCGTCGGTTACTCCAACGGCGCCAACATCGCGGCCAGCCTCCTGCTGCGTCATCCCGGCGCGCTCGCCGGAGCCGTGCTCCTGCACGCAATGACGCCGTTCGTCCCGGACACGCCACCCGCGCTGAATGGAACTCCGGTCTTGATTACCGCCGGCCGTATGGACTCGATGGTTCCGGCATCGAACGTGGAGCATCTGGCGCGCATCCTCAAGGAAAGCGGCGCGAATGTCTCGCTTCACTGGAGCCCCGGCGGTCATGGACTGTCCGAAGCCGAGGTTACTGCGGCGGCGCAGTGGCTCGCGGCGCTTTAATATCACGATTCGGGCCTCTGTTCCCATCTTAAGGGGCAGAGGCCTTTTCTTGTTCAGCAGACAAACATTAGAAAATTCTTGACAAATTTCTGACATCGTGTCATTATATGATAACGAACGAGAGTGAGCAAGAAATAATCATGGGCACAACGGAACGTCGGGAGCGGGATAAGCAGCGCCGCCGCGAAGACATTTTGAATACGGCGCGCACGCTGTTTTTTGAAAAGGGCTTCCGGGATACAACGATCGACGACATCGCGCGGTCTGCGGAGCTGGCGCGCGGCACGATCTATCTTTACTTCGAAAACAAGGAAGAGATCTACGCGACCGTTTTGGAAGAGGGCCTGGACACGCTGAACCGTCTGGTGCTCGAATCGTATTCCGAAGACGCCGATCCGCTGACGAATATTCTTGCCGGCCACGACGCCTTCATGAACTTTCATGACAATTATGCGCAGTATTACAATGTATTGATGCTCGATAAGCTCCAGATCGCCGACGCGCTGCCGCCCGAACTCAAAAGCCGGCTGGATCTTAAGACCGAACGGATGGCCGGGTTTATCGAGAACATCCTCGACAAGGGTGTTCGGCAGGGCATGTTCCGGCCAATGCAGGTTCGCGAAGTCGCGTTTCTCCAAATGGGAATGGCGATGGGATTCGCGCAGATGCTCGACAAATGCTGCGCCTCCTCTGATGTCTTCAACGACCGCGAACAGAGCCGGCAGGCGATGCACGCGCTGATCGCCAATAGCCTTCTGGACCGCCGCGAACGGGATTAAAGCACAGCCCCGGTTTGACAACCGGGGTTTAAGTTTGTGAACAATAATGACGAATCGTCATAAAAAGTCGATGCGCCGGATCGTTATGGCGTTTAATAATGACGCAGTGTCATTTAATTGCGATTTGATATTAAATTGGAGATCACCATGAGCGCGATTACTGCGGAAAGGCCGCATCGAAATGGGGTGGGAACTCCCGCCGGGCGACGCGCGGCGCTGGATTCGGAGCCGAAGCCGCCGCCTGCGGCGAAAGACGGCGCCGATCGGTTAGCCGCGCGTCGCTGGTGGATCGTCGTTGCGGCGATGATCGGGGCGGTGCTCGAAGTTCTGGATACGTCCATCACCAATGTGGCGGTGCCGCAGATGATGGGGAATTTGGGGGCGACGCTTTCGGAGATCGGCTGGGTCAGCACGGGATATATCATCTCCAACGTGATTGTGCTGCCGATGACGGGATGGCTGGCGGATCGGTTTGGCCGGCGCAACTACTTCGCGGCGTCCATTGCCGTGTTTACGCTGGCCTCGCTGATGTGCGGCCTCGCGCACACGCTGCCGGAGCTGATTATCTGGCGCATCGTGCAGGGGCTAGGCGGCGGGGGATTGCTGGCGACCGGACAGGTGATCATGCTCGGTGCGTTCCCCAAGGAAATGCAGGGCATGGCGACCGGCATCTTTGGCATGGGTGTCATGGTCGGTCCGTCGCTCGGACCTGTTCTTGGCGGATACCTGACGGACAATCTTTCCTGGCCGTGGATCTTCTTCATCAACCTTCCCTTCGGGATCGCCGCGATGTTTCTGACGCTGATGTTCGTTGAGGATTCGCGGACGGATGCGCAGAAGCGGGAACGTCCGGGGACGGACTTTCTCGGGATCGGTCTGCTCGCGGCGGGCATGGGCTCGCTTCAGACGGTTTTGGAGCGCGGGCAGGAAGAAGATTGGTTTCAGTCCGGGATGATCGCCACGCTGGCGGCGGTCGCGGCGGTCTCGCTCGTATCATTCGTGCTGTGGGAACTGCATGTCCCGCATCCGATCGTCAACCTGCGCGTTCTGAAGAACCGTTCGCTCGCGGCGGGAACGGCCTTTGGCGTTGTATTAGGGATCGGCCTCTACGCAACGCTGTTCTTACTGCCCGTATATCTTCAGAACTCACAGGGATACACGGCATACCAAACCGGGATGATGCTTTTTCCGTCGGCAATCGCCGGCCTCTTCTCGTTCATGATCGCCGGCGCATTGAGCCAGAAGTTAGACCCACGTAAGATGCTGGCGTTCGGCGCGTTTTTGATGATGACTGGCACTTATGGCCTGTCCCATCTGACTTCGCAGTCCGGGCCGGCGGATATCTTTGTTCCGATGCTGATCCGCGGAGCCTCCATGGGCTTTCTGTTTATCCCGCTGACGGTGGCGAGCCTTGCCGGCATGAAGCCGCACGAAATGGGGGTCGGCTCGGCGATGATTAACCTCGCGCGTCAGCTTGGCGGCAGCATCGGCATCGCCGCGCTCTCGACGACCCTGACGCGGCGGGTCGTCTTCCACCAGCAGTCGGTCGGGGATCATTTGAACGCCGGAAACCTGGCGGTGAACGACTGGATCACTGGAGTTCAGGCAAACCTCATCGCGCACGGCGTCAGTCCCGCCGCCGCCCACGGCGCCGCCATAGGGCAGCTTGCGCGCGTCGCCGCCAAGCAGGCGATGATCCTCTCGTTCGACGACTGTTTCCTCATGATCAGCGTCGCGTTCCTGTGCGCCATGCCGCTGGTGCTGATCTTCCGGAAAGGCGAAGGAGCGGTGGATATGGGGGCGGTGCATTAGGAATGGGCTGGGGGCGCTCCTACGTAATCGGCAGGTTCACATAAAACGTCGAAGTGAAGCCGTTCGTATAGTCGCCCACCAGCGCGATCTCCATCTCACCTTCGGTCTCAGGCGTGTAGACATGGTCGTTGGCGTTGGTCGTTGAGTTATTTCCCTTGGTATTGTAGGGAGCGACGTAGGTGTTGATGTAGTTGTCGATCGTCTGTGAGAAGAACAGCTGCGTGGTGTTGGAGCCGTCACTGGGAGAGGCGCTGTTGTTGTATTTGGAGCGGACGCGCAGGTGGATGTGCGTCGTTCGCCCCTGATACCAGCCGGGAATGATCGTGGTGAAAGTGACGAGACCGCTGGCGTCGCTGATCTGGTAGCCGCGCAGCCAGGTCTGATCGGATGTTCCCTGGTTCGCCTCATCGGAATACACGCCGTAGGCGTTGCAGTGCCAGATATCGACCTGGACGCCCTCCATCGCGGCGAGGCTGTTTTGTGTATCCCGGATATAGATCTTCAGCGTCAGTGGAACACCGGCCTGCTTGCTGGTTCCGTCGATGTTGGTCAGGATATTGGAGCGATTGAAGCCCGCCGCGCTGTCGTCCACAAAGTATGGCCCGATCTCGCCTTCCGGAGTGGCCGTGGCCGAAGCGGTCGAGCCTGTCGTGGTCCCCGTGGTCGTGCCCGTCGATGTCGCCGCAGAGCTGGAGCCGCCGCCTCCGCATCCGGCGATCATGACGACCCCCGCCGCGCCGAAGATGCCGAGGACTTCCCGCCGCGTGATGCTGCGCGCGGCGGGAGCCTCGTTTTCCGTGTTCGTCAAATCCGAGCTGAAGTGGGTGTGGTCTTGCATTCTTCTTTCCTCATTTCCTTACTGACTGCCGTCGGCGCCGCCGATTACGGTTTCAGTATAGGAAAATCAGATGAAGTGTTGATGAAGAATGATCCGTTAGCTCCAGCCCGAAAAATCCGTTCCTTTCATCAAGACGCTGTCCATGCTCAGGATTGGCGAAACACCGTCCGTGTAGAGAAACTGCTGGATCTCCGCCCATTTGGGATCGGTGTAGAGCGAGGCCCAGGCCTGTTCACGATGCGCGAGACTTTCGAAGACGAGCATGTAGGTCAGTTCGGGGGAGACGCCGATATAGGTCGTCCAGAAGCCCATGGCGAAGAAACCGTGTGCTTCGAACAGTGGCAGGCAGTGGTCGCGGAACCATTCGACGGTCTTGTTCAGCTTTCCCGAGGCGTCAAACTTGTAAGTGCGCAATTCGAAGACGCCTCGGGCGAGACGTTTGGGCTGATTGTCCGAGCGCGCGATATGGGAAAACGGCAGCGGCGAAAGAAGGCTGCTGGTGATTGTGCGCACGGGATCGCCGCCGACTTCCGCGCGGCTTGCGGCGACAGCTTCTTTCCACTGGGCATCGGCCTGGAACTCCGCCCAGAGCGTCTCGCGCTGCGCCAGGCTTTCCCAAGCGAGAATATAGGTGAGACGCGGCTGATTCGCGCCGACAATCACCGGCCAAAATCCAACCGGCTCAATCCCGATCCGCGCCCAGATCTTCGTGGTATGGTCGCCGAATCGGCCGATCAAGCGCTTGAGTGCGAGGCTACTATGGCAGTCGTAGTGGCGTAATTCGTAAAACACATCGTCTCCCTAATGTAATGGTATCGAATGCTGTGGCAGCAGAGTGCTTCAATGTTACGATAACTTGCTAACGTTCACGGGAAGTTCCCCGAACGATATACTGCGGCGTGTCGCTGAGTGTCAGTGGCAGGCCGGATTTGTCGGACGTGAGCGTCACTCGATGTTCGCCAAGCCAATCATGGATTGTGTAGACGCCCGCCGGGATCGGCAGCGTGACAGAGTGGGGCGTCTCCGAGGTGGTCCAGACGGCGTAGCCGCGATCTTTCTTCTTCCGAAACTCGAGTATGTGGTCGGTCGCGGCGTCACCGGCGACGATCTTGTGGTCGAATCGATAGTCCCCCAGCACTCCTGTCAATGCCTTCGCCGCCGTGTAGGCGGGCTTAGGATCGTAGATCGGCGTTCGGTCCGGATGCAGCTCATTGCGCACGGTTCCGAAATGATGCTCGCCCTCGGCGGGGTCCGCTCCATCGTCATGCCAGTCGTACCAGATGGAGAGCGGAACGCCGCTTTCCATGTTGAACAAAAGCTCTCGGGCGAGATATTTGCCCTGCCGCTCCTCATCAAAACCGTTCCAGGCGACGGAATAGCCCCATTCCCCGGAAAGGATCGGGATCATTTTGCCGGGCGGCGCGTACTTCGCGATCAGCGCGCGCACTTTTTCGTAATCGTCGCCGACGCTTTCGGGATCCTTGCGGCGGTAGGGGTGCACGGAAACGCCGTCCCAGTACTGTAGGCAGCCTGCCTGGAAGCAGCCTTCGAGGTAGGGAAGCTCGATCGTCGCCAGCGCCGGGCCGATCAGGATCTCCTTGGGGCACGCCTCGCGAATGGCTTTGTCGGCGGCGAGGGCGAGCTTGGAGTAGTCGGCGGCGTTCGGGTTCGGCCAAAACCACTTGCCGTTCGGCTCGTTCCACAACTCCCAGAGTATGCCCTGGCCCTGGAAGTGCTTCGCGGCGGCCGCCGCCCAGCGCGCGAATGCCGCCCGGCCTTCATCATCATAGGGCGGCGCGCCGCCGGGGCCGTACGCCGGGTTCCGGTAATCCAGAATGAACAGCGCCTTCATATGGCTGCGCTTCAGGTCCGCCATGAGGCCGTCATAGGCATGGAAATCGTAAACGCCTTTGGTCCGTTCCGTGGCTTCCCAGCCAAAATCCATACGCGCCCAGTGGAAGCCTCCAGCCTCCAGCATCGCCATCTCGCCCGGCTTCGGCGTCGTGAAGTGGATGTTGACCCCGATCTGCTCGCGGACGGTCTCGAGAAACGGAGATTTGTCTTTGGCCATTGAGGGAACGGCGAGGGCGATCGCCGCGCACGTAAGGGCGGCCAGACGCAAACATTGGGACATGGACGGAACTCCTTCTCCGGTGGCTTTCCACGGCGCCGCGTACGGCTAGAAATCAGAATATACCATCAAATGTTCCGAGTGACGCCCATTGACAATTCTTGAACGTTCAGTCAAAATAGTATCATGAGTACTTTACAGTCTCCCTTCAAGCCGATTGCGGAGCGCGGCCGGCCCCGCGAGTTTGACACCAGCGCCGTGATTGCGGCGGCGGCCGTCGCGTTTCGAGAGCATGGATATCACGCCACGTCGATCGACGACCTTTGCAAGGCGACGGGGCTGCTGCGCGGAAGCTTGTACGCGGCCTTTGGGGATAAGCGCGGCATTCTGCTGGCGGCGCTCGATCATTACAGCGAAGTGTCCCTGATGCGGCTTGCCGGGACGCTGAACGCGCCCGAGCCCAGCCGTGAAACGCTGCGCGAGGCGCTGATGTATTACACCCGCGATTCGGCGGCGCTGTTTCGGCAGTGCGGGTGCTTGATCACGAATATGGCGCTGGAAATGCTGCCGCAGGACACCGAAGTCGCGGAGCGCGTCCAGCGCGTCCAGCAGCGCATGGCGGGGATGCTGGCGGACGAGGTGATGCGCGGCCAGTCGGCGGGTGTGTTTGCGGGCGATCTTGACGAGCGCGCCGTCGGAAGCTTTCTGCTGTGTATCGTCCAGGGCCTGCGCGTCTTGGGAAAAGTACAGCATGACGAACAAACGCTGCGCGATGCGGTGGAGATGGCGATGCGGGCGCTGGCGTAATTTTTCGTCCGCATTATTGAACGATCAGTCAGGAATAAAGCGATGGATAACTCAGCAGTGATTGACCAGACCGAACGAGAAGACGCGCGGACATTCTCCGGCGACGGGCGCGGCCGGCGGCTGGCGCTCGCCGCGCTGCTGGTTGGCGCGTTTCTGCCGCCGCTGGATTTCTTCATCGTCAACCTTGCGCTGCCGGCGATCCGCAGCGGGCTGCACGCAAGCGCGTCGCAGCTGGAGCTGATCATTTCTGCCTATGCCTCGGCGTACGCTGTGTTCTTGATCACCGGCGGGCGGCTTGGCGACCTGTATGGGCGCAAGCGGATGTTCATGCTGGGAATGGGTGGGTTCGTGCTGGCCTCGGCGCTGTGCGGGCTTGCCGGCAGCGGCGAGATGCTGATTGCGGGGCGGATTTTGCAGGCACTCGCGGCGTCCGTGATGGCGCCGCAGGTGCTGGCGACGATCCGCACTGTGTATTCGGACGGCGAACTGACCAAGATCATGGGCCTTTACGGCTCGGTCTTCGGCCTTTCGGCGATTGTGGGACAGCTGGGCGGCGGGGCGCTGATCACGCTGCACCCATTTGGGCTCGGCTGGCGGAGCATCTTTCTGATCAACGTGCCTATCGGGATTTTCGCGCTGATCGGCGCCGCGAAGTTCGTGCCGGAAACGCAGCCGGCGGAGCGGTCTCGCATCGACCTGGCCGGGGTCACGCTGCTGTCGCTGCTGCTGGCGTCGATCATCTATCCATTGACACAGGGGCGTGAGGCGGGCTGGCCGCTTTGGACTATTCTCTGCTTTCTCGCCGGCGTTCCTCTTTTAGCGGCGTTTGTCGCCGTCGAGAACAAGATCGCGCAGTCGGGAGGCGACCCGCTGATCGACTTGACATTATTCCGTCGCGGGCCGTTTGTGACGGGGCTTGGGATGACGTTTCTGTTTTACTCCATCGCCGCATTCTTCATGACGTTCGGCGTGTATCTGCAAAGCGGTTTGGGATGGAGTCCGCTGGCGTCGGGGTTTGCGATCATGCCCTTCGCCGGAGGCTTTTTCGCGGCGTCGCTTCTCTCCGCGGCAGTCGCCAAGCGTGTCGGCGCGAATATTTTACAGATTGGATTTGGATTATTGTCCGCCGGATTCGCGGGGACCGCGCTGGCGCTGCACGGGGGATGGAGGCCTGGGATCATCTTTTACGCATCGCTGCTGTGCGCCGGGATGGGGCAGGGATTCGTGCTGCCATCGGTGGTTCGAACGGTTTTGTCGTCCGTGGACGCCGATCAGGCTGGGCTGGCGTCCGGCGTGGTGACGTCCACGCTGCAGATCGGCTCTGCCGTAGGAGTGGCGGCGCTTGGCGGCGTGTTCTTCAGCGTATTGGGCAATCATACCGGGCCGGCGGCTTATGGCGGGGCGTTCGCGCACACGATGCTGGTGCTGAGCGGCCTGCAATTCTTCTGCCTGCTGCTGGCGTCATTCGCCGCAAGCAAAATAAATCGGCCGGAACGCGCCGGTTTCCGGGTATCATAGAGCGCTTATGGGCGGCTATTATATCAACATCAACATACGGACGGACGATACGGACGCGGTGCGCCGCGAGGTTATCCACGCGTTCGCGGACGAAGGCTTTGCGTTAGAGCGCGACGATCAGGCGTCTCAGGTCGCCGATCACGACGATCTGCTGCCGGACGACGACGACTGGTACGGAGTGATCGTGAGCGGCGCCGTGGAGCCCGGCTGGGTGACCGTGTACGTCGAGGACTGGGCCGACAGCGGCCTCCTCACGCGCCTGCTCTCCAAAGCGCTGGACGCTCCGGCGCTGGAGCTCTGGGTTGCGGATGATATTCACTGGGGATACAACTATTCGGAATCCGGCCGCATCGTCGACCGTTTCGCCGATAATCCCGCCAGCGTCGCCTCCTCCCCCGAGGAAGCCGAGCTTTACCACGGAGACGCCGCCGCACTCGCCACAATTTTGCAAACCACTCCCGAAGCGTTGCAAAAGGCCCTCGCCGATGCGCGCGCCTCCGCAGGCAAGTTCGCCGGCAGCGCCATCGACGGCCTCTGCGAAGCCGTCGGTCTCCCCTTCGACCATGTGTTCACTGGCTACGAATATTTCCTGACCGACGATCCCGAAGATTACGCGCAGGACTTAGAAGACTGGCCCCAGTTCCGGCATCTGATCTTCCGGCATCCCGAGAAGCGCGAGCGGCTGGAGGAATAGGGGCTGCGCCTCGCGGCCATTTGCTTTTAGTTTCCGTGTGTCCGCGCGTGCCTTCGCCTCCCCTCGTGACCCACCCCGGCGCTTCGCGCCACCCTGAGTGACCCACCCCCGGCCTTCGGCCGACCCCTCCCTT
>NZ_JBDSQY010000071.1:0-3121 GCF_039929585.1 Capsulimonas sp. | reverse complement strand
CTGGAGTCCACGTAGGTGGACATCGTGCACTTCTAGCCGCGATTTCAATCGCCGGGTTCTGGCGCCAGGCCCGCTGGTGCTAGTTGAGAGATAGAGAGTCGATAGTCCTGAGACAAATCTGCGCCATGCTTGTGAGCGCGAGCGAGACGGGGTACAATCGCCTCAACTATGAACACTTACGAACTGCGATTGAGCCGCGTGCGCACGGAGATGATGACGCAGGGCCTGGACACCCTGATCCTGACGCCCGGCGCCGCGATGCAATACCTGACGGGATTTAGCGAGGAAGGCTACGAGCGGCTTCTGGCGCTGATCGTGCCGGCTCACCACCCATGGCTGTTCATCACTCCCACGATCAACGCCGAGCAGGTGCGCGCCAATCCGGCGGGGATCACCGACGTGCGCGTGTGGGACGACGCCGGCGGCTGGGAAAAGCTGCTGAAGGAAGTCTTCGTGGACCTGACGCTCGATATCGGGATCGTCGGGCTCGACGAAAGCATGCCCGCGCGTTTCGCCCTGAAGATCCAGGCCCTCGCGCCCACCACGATGCTCAAGCTCGCCGGGGCGGCCATGGAGCCGCTGCGCGCCGCCAAGGACACGCTGGAATTGGCCGCGATGCAGCACGCCGCCGATGTCACGGATTCGCTGATCCCCATCGTCTATGAGGCCTGCAAGATCGGCGCGACCGAGCGAAGCATCGCGCTCGCGATCGAGACCAGCCTGAACGAACGCGGACACACGACCTCGTTTGGCTCGATCATCGGCGCGGGCGCGAATGGCGCGCAGCCACACCACCATACCGGCAAGACGCGGATCAAAAGTGGTGATGTGATGGTGCTGGACTTCGGCGCCAGGGTCGGCGGATACTGCGGAGACATCACCCGGGTCGCCGCCATCGAGCATGCCAGCGATGAGGCGAAGCGTGTCTACGAGATCGTCTACGCGGCGCATCAGGCGGCGGTCGCCGCCGTGCAGCCGGGAGCCACGGGACACGACGTGGACGCCGCCGCGCGCAAGGTGATCGCCGACGCCGGCTACGGCGACTTCTTCCTGCACCGCACCGGACACGGCATCGGCTTGGAGGACCACGAGTCCCCCTACATCGTCGAAGGCAATCGCATAAAGCTTCAGCCGGGCAACTGCTGTTCGATCGAGCCGGGTATCTACCTGCCCGGCAAGTTCGGCGTACGCCTGGAAAATATCTTCACCGTCACCGAAGATGGAACCGCGCGTGTATTCAATGAAGCGATCGCCCCCGAAATTCCCATCATCGGTTAAATCCACTTTGCATACGAAATGTGTTTTTAGCGAAGGCGTGAGTGTATTTTGGCTATTCCCATTTATTTCGGCGAGTGGTAAGATTGTGTCATTCGAACTCTCTCACCAAGATGGGAACGCCATAAATGAAGCTTCTGTACTCCACGACGGTCTTGACGCTCACCGCAATCTCGGCCCTGCTGCCGATGGGCGCGGGAGCGCAGGACCTCCGGCCACCGGCGACGCCGCTGGTCTCCGCCAATCCTAACTTTGGCGTGTGGTCCCTCACCACGAACCTCAATGACAGCACCACCAAGCACTGGACCGGACGCGATCATGCGCTCGTCAGTTTGATCCGTATCGACGGCAAGACCTATCGATTGATGGGCGCCGATCCCTCCGATGTGCCGGCGCTGCCGCAGGTCGGCCTCAAGGTTCTGCCCACGCGCAGCATCTACGACTTCGAAAACGATGACGTCCACGTCACGCTCACCTTCACCACCCCCGCTCTGCCGGCCGATATCAACGTCCTTGCACGTCCCTTGAGCTACTTGACCTGGGACGTGAAGTCGCGCAAAGGCTCGCATAACGTCTCGCTCTACGACAGCACCAGCTCGGCGCTCGCCGTCAATGAGACCAGCGCCCCCGTCGTCTGGAAGCGAGAAACGTTTGGATCGCTGACGGCGCTGAGCGTCGGAACCAAGGCGCAGACTTATCTCGTTCCCGCCGGCGACGATATCCGCGTCAACTGGGGATACGCCTACGCGGCCGCGAACGCCAAGCAATCCCAATCCGCCATTGGCGGAAACAGCGCCCTGCTGGCGTCGTTCGTAAAGGACGGCGTACTGCCGACCAAAGATGACACCCGGCAGCCGCGTCCTGTCTCAGACGATCAGCCGGTCCTCGCCTTCACCTTCAACCTCGGCAAAGTCGGAAGCGCGCCAGTATCCCGCCATATGAGCGTGGCGTACGATGAGATCTACGCGATCAACTTCTTCCGCCAAAAACTGCGGCCCTTCTGGCGGCGCAACGGCGCAACCCCGTCCGACCTGCTGCAAGCCGCCGAAAAAGATTACGATTCGCTCACCAAACGCTGCGTCACGTTCGATAATCTGATGATGACGGACATGACCAAGGCCGGCGGCGCCAAGTACGCACAGGTCACCGCCCTCGCTTATCGACAAACCCTCGCCGGCTCAGGCCTCGCCGCCGATCCCAACGGCCAGCCGCTGATCTTCCCGAAAGAAAACAGCAGCAACGGATGCATCGCCACCGTCGACATCATCTATCCCGCCGCGCCCCAGTTCCTCTTGATGGGACCGACCTACGCCAAGGCCGTCGCCGCGCCCGCCATGCTCTACAGCGCGGCCAGCCGCTGGAAGTTCCCCTTCGCGCCCCATGACCTCGGCGTGTACCCACAAGCGACCGCCCAGGCTTACGGCGGCGGCGAGACTTCGACCAACGAAGGCGACATGATGCCGGTCGAAGAGTCGGGCAATATGATCCTGATCTGTCACGCCATCGCCAAGCAGGAAGGCAGCGCCGAGTTTGCTTCGCGCTTCTGGCCACAACTGACCGCATGGGAGCAGTACCTGGAGAAGTACGGCCTCGATCCCGAGGATCAGCTCTGCACCGACGACTTCATGGGACATCTCGCCCACAACTCCAACCTCGCCGTCAAGGCGATCCTCGCGATTGCATCGTATGGTGAGCTTTGCCGGATGCGCGGCGACATCGTCGCCGCCGATAAATATAAGGCGCTGGCCAAGGCTGACGCGCTGCACTGGACGGAAGCGGCCAAGGACGGCGATCACTCGCGTCTGGCGTTCGATAAGCCGAACAGCTGGAGCCAGAAGTACAACCT
>NZ_JBDSQY010000070.1:0-16106 GCF_039929585.1 Capsulimonas sp. | reverse complement strand
CTAAAAGCCTTTCAGCAGACAGTCAATGGTTCATATTTCTTGTAGCCTTGCTACCCGGCATTGACTGCAATGTCCTCCAAAGTATATATCAAGAATTGGCAATCAGATTTAATTTCCACGTAAACAGCGTTCAATTTCTAGTAAAACACCATTACGCATTTCTATCAAATCATTTGCGGCCTCAATTCTCTCATCCGTCTTATGAGCAAGCCATCATAGAACTATTACGTGAAGAATATGCGTTACAAATTGGCAAAATAGTGGATTTCTCACTCAATCAAGTGTTACTTTTTGACACATTAGCCATTGGACGCTGTGATAATGCAGACTTTTCTTGGCCCAGGACAAATGAAAACCACCAACTCGACATTAGAAACTATTTAAATCAATTCATCGAAACATACAACTATTTAATAAATTCACATTTCTCAAAAATATATGAATCACTACCACCCTATAATACACACAAAGCAGCTGCGTTAATCCTAATAAATACCGAGAACACTGCAGGACAATTATCCATTGTAGAAACAGAAGACGCATCTACTATTTTTATGGAACATCCTGATAATCTTTCGTTACGTATTCACGAGCTAATGCGGCACAGAATAACAGTAAATTTGCCAATCGACTTCTGGGAAATTAAGTATAGCGACCTACAAATGCGTTCACCGCAACTTCATGCGTTGTCAATACTAAGAGAACGCGTAGAAAATGCGTTCAAGAAAAATAGGATTCAAGAATCTTGGGCAATAACCTATTATCGTATTGAAAGTGCTTTGCATCATCTTTGTACAGGGCTTATAAGATTAGAAGCGAATCCTTCAGTTCCGTTTAGTACTGAAATGATTGAGCCGTTATTCCAGCAGTTCAAAACACTTACAGAAAATCGGCCCGACGGTTGGCCTGAGTTTGGCTGGAATAATATGCTTGAATCGTCGTCTAAACAAATATTAGGATTAGAGCGCGCCGTAAGAACCCTGGAAAAACAGAAGAAAGTGTATAGCGGTCCATTATTAACACAGCCTGACCTTCAACCAAGTGGCTACTCGTATATGGCATGGGCACGCTACTCAGCGCCTCAAATGACTATTGCTATTCGAAGATTCTTCGATCTAGTATTTTCAGCTTATCGGCAAATGGTGGAAATCAACTTCCCGTCTTTAGCCAATAAATTTGAGCGTTACAAGCAAAAAGATATCAAGATTTTAGGGGCGCTTACTTACAAATCGCACTTCGGATCAGAAATGAGTAGATTTTATTTCTTACCAAAAGATTTTCCGTTACAAGATAGTGGAAATTTTGAAATTTACGTAGAATGTGATTTAGACAACAGAGATCCTAATATTATCCCTTTTCGCCAAGAGATTATCAAGCGTTTCTCCGATGCGGAGGCTTCAGGCCCTTTGCAGCGTATGGGTCTTAATCCCAGCACATTTATATCCGGCAAATCTCTAATCGAGTATGTCTACAAATGGGTTAAAGAAGATTTAGATGAAGTTATGGGATGGCAAGCAGTGGGAAATCAGCGGCAACACCACCAAAATCGGAATGCAGCAAGCTTTGAGCTTCCGCCTCAGCATAGTTTATATTGGGATATGCACCAATTTGTCGACCCAAGAGATATGTCTGATTGGCCAAGTTTAAGTCTTTGATTAAATCAAGAAAGATTTAAGTAAGTAACATTTCACCGTTAAGATAATCACTTATTCAAGAGCAATCGTTTTCTCAGTACGAGCTAAGTTGCATTATCTACGCAAAAAATTTGTTTACAAAAACAATCAGACAAAATACGGTTACCTGGAGGCTCATTTTCATAGCGCGCCAGAAATTCAAGCCAACATTCAATAGGACTAGTTCAAATATCCTCAATAATACTTTCCATGATACTATTCACTACCGTACACAAAATCGCCGTTGATAATTATTGGGTCTAGCTAGCAAGCAATAAGGTTGCCGTTCTCGGGTATTTTCTTTCTTACCACAGTCAGAAGAGACCCCAATGAACGACAACCTCAAGCGCTATTCTGCCATAATTTTGGCTCTTCGGCAAGTCCTGGGCTACCAGCCAGGCACACATCGAGATCGAAACTTGATGACATTGGCTGCGCTGATCAGTGGTCTGGTCGCCAGCGGCAAAGCCCACTTGCCCGCCATCGCCGCAAAATCGAAGCTGGGCGGCAAACCACAAAGCCGACAGAAGCGTTACACTCGGTGGCTCCAAAACAAGGCGGTTAACTGTGCAAGTTGCTTCTTTCCTTTCGCCAAGGCGATGCTGCAAAGCCTGCCTGCGGGACCGCTGACGCTGATCATGGACGGCAGCGAAGTGGGGCGCGGGTGCTTGGCGTTGATGGTGGCGGTCGCCTATGAGGGGCGAGCACTTCCGCTGGCTTGGACCGTGGTGCGCGGCAAAAAGGGGCACTTCCCTCAAAACGCCCATGTCCAGTTAGCCCAGCAAGTGCGAAACCTGATCCCCGAAGGTCGCGAGGTCGTGTTCCTGGGCGACGGTGAGTTCGATGGCGTGGAACTGCTAGAATGCATCGAGAAATTCGGATGGAAGTACGTTTGCCGTACAGCGAAAAGCACATTGGTTTACTCCGAAACCGATGTGTCGTCGGGATACACAGGCATTCCGATCCGCGATTATGGGGAAGACTTCGGCCTCAAGCCAGGGCAAGGGTTCAGCTATCGAACGCTCTTTTTCACGGGCAAGAAATATGGTCCTGTCCAGGTGGCTGCCGTCTGGGAAAGCGGCCATGAAGAGCCGATCTACCTGGTAACGAACTTGCCTGAATTGGAGCAAGCGCACACATGGTATAAGAAACGATTTCGGATTGAGACGTTCTTCTCAGATCAGAAAAGCCGTGGCTTTCACATCCGCCACAGCCATTTGAGTGATCCCGCGCGCCTGAGCCGTTTGCTGATCGCCAGTTGTCTGGCCTATTATTGGGTGGTTTGCTTAGGGCGACAGGTGCGACAGAAGAATGATCATCGGTTAATTCACCGCACGGATCGATGCGACCTGAGCCTGTTTCGTCTCGGAATGCAATGGCTGGAACATTGCATCAATGAAGGGTGGCGGATCGATGTTTTCTTCGAGCATCAAGAATAGCAGGTGGACGGGATTTTGTGTACGGTAGTGAATGATACTAGGATCATCAATTTTCACTCGTTGAGCCATTGATCATTTCCTCATGCTACAATGCAGACCTATCCCTGAAAGAAGTGCATGGGGTTCAGTGGGAGCGATTCTTCGGCGGCGGCGGACATTTCGTCGGCGTGGCGGTTGTCGTCACGCTGGAAGATGAGGAGGTAGTAGGCGGCGGAGTATTCCTGGCGGCCGGTCCCGGGGGCGGCGAGTTCGTCGAAGGGGCTGAGTTCGTTGACGCCGCTTTCGACGGCGGGCGATTTGCGCCAGGTATCGGCGGCGACGGAGAAAAGTTTCCAGCCTTGTTCGGTGTGCGTGTCGAGAGCGGTCTGCATTCCCTCGTAGTCCGTCAGCATCGTTTTATAAGTCACCATCTCGGATCCCCTCCCGCACAATGGAAGATTGTACCATAGGCTTTTAATTCAAGGCAAGCGGTTACGAAGTTTCTACCCAGGATTCCCCGCCGTCACCACAATGCTGGTCGGAACGGTAACGCCGGTGTCACGCGGGGACTGGACGCCGCTGGCGTCGCGAACGCTCATTTGCGTGGAGGAACCGCCGTCGAGACACATCGCCGCCTGGGCGCGCGCGCCATGCGTCTTGGGGAAGTAGTCTGCAAGAAACTGCGCAAGATCCGTAAACGTAAGCGCGGACGCGATGCCGATCAGCAGATGCTGCGGATGGCCCGGAGCGCCGTCGTACGCCAGGAAGGTGCGCGGGCGGGCGCCTTCGTTCGACAGACGCTCCTTACGGTCGGTGACGACGATCTGGCCGCCATGGATCAGCATGGGGCCGCAGCCGACGGCGCTGTCGATCCGCCAGGGAACGCCGTCTCCGGCGCGGCGGGGCGTTGGAGTATCGTATTGCAGCACGGATTGGGGATTGGCGGGATCGGTCGCGGCCCAAACGATAGAGGGAGTTCCGTCGGAAAAGAGCCCAAAGGCGCTCCGAACATATTGGCCCGCAGCGAGCGTGGCGCTGCCGTGGCCCGTCAGCGGCGGCGCGGTGTGGCGCACGCGGCCGTTTTGAACCAGCAGACCGATGATCTCTTTGACGTCCTTGTGCTCCCGCCCAAAGTATCCGCCGTTGACGGCGCCGACGGCCTTGCGCCGCTCCAGCCATTCGCTTGGGAGAATGCTGGCGCCGACGATGTCGCCATCCACGCGGCGAATACCCTCGGCGGCCACAACCACACGCGCGCCGGAGCTAAGATCGACATCCAGCAGATCGACGCCTTCCGTGGGTCCGGTGGGAAGCGCGGCGTAGGTCACCCCGCGCGTGAGGTTCACGCGCGGATGCTCGGCGGACGTTTCCTCGGGCCGGGTCGTTTTCACGTCAGGCTTTGAGGTTTGGCATCCCGCAAGACAGACGGCGGCGAGGGATAATACGGCGAAACCCCTTCGCCGCCGGGAAAGGCGGCGAAGGGGCGGGTTGGAGAAAGGTTCCATCGGAAACGCCTTTAGCAGTGCCAGTCCACGTTCTGGACTTCTTTGGCGTAGCGGATGATGAACTGCTTGCGCGGCTCGACTTTGTCGCTCATCAGGATCGAGAACATCTCGGCGGCGGCTTCGGCGTCGTCCATGGTGACGCGGCCGATGGTGCGGGTCTCGATGTTCATCGTGGTGTCGTAGAGCTGCTCGGCGTTCATTTCGCCCAGGCCCTTGAAGCGGCCGACCTGAACGTCCTTGCGCTTAATCTCTTTCAGGATCTTGTCACGCTCTTCTGGTGAGCGCGCGTAGTGGCGCAGGTCCTTGCCGGACTTGATCAAGTAGAGCGGCGGCTTGGCGACATACACGTGGCCGCCGGCGATCAGCGGCTGCATGTAGATGAAGAAGAACGTCAGCAGCAGCGTTCGGATATGGTCGCCGTCCACATCGGCGTCCGTCATGATGATGATGCGGTCGTAGCGCAGCTTGGTCATGTCGAACTTGCTGGTGGATTCGCCGTCCTCGTTCTCGTCGCTTTCGAGCTTGATGCCGATGCCCAGCGCCGTGATTAGGCTGCGGACTTCGTTGTTCTCCAGCGCTTTGTCCAAAGCGGCCTTGCCGACGTTGATGATCTTACCGCGCAGCGGCAGGATCGCCTGGTAGCGTCGGTCGCGGCCCTGCTTGGCGCTACCGCCGGCGCTGTCTCCCTCAACCAGGAACAGCTCGCACTTCTTGGGGTCGCGCTCGGTGCAGTCGGACAGCTTACCGGGCAGGTTGGAGTTCTCCAGGCTGCTCTGACGCTTGATCAAGTCCGCTGCCTTGCGCGCGGCGTCGCGCGCCCGCTGCGCCGTCAGAGCCTTATCGACAATGCGCTTGCCGACGTTGGGATTCTCTTCCAGGAACTGGCTGAGCCCCTCGCCCACGATCGAGTTGACAATCCCTTCGACTTCCGAGTTGCCCAGCTTCGCCTTGGTCTGGCCTTCAAACTGCGGCTTGAACAAACGAACGGAAATGACGGCGGTCAGGCCCTCACGAACATCGTCGCCGGAGAGGTTTGTATCTTTCTCCTTCAGCGCGCCGCTCTTTTTGGCGTAAGAGTTGATGACACGGGTCAGCGCCGAGCGGAAGCCCGACAGGTGGGTGCCGCCCTCTTTCGTATGCACGTTGTTCGCAAACGAAAGCACCGTCTCCGAATAGCTCGTGTTGTACTGGAGCGCGATCTCGACCTGAACCTCATCGCGCATCTTAATGAAATAAATCGCATTCGCGAGAACAGTATTGTTCTCGTTCAGGTGCTCGACTTTCTCCGCAATGCCGCGCTCGTAGTGATAGGTCTTCGGCTCGGCGCCGCTCAGGATGTCGTGGAAGTGGATCGTTACTTCACGGTTCAAGTAGCAGGTGTTGCGGATACGATCTTCGAAAATTTCAGGCTTGTAGTTGTATTCCCCAAAGATTTCCGTATCGGCGAGCCATGTCAGCGTCGTGCCGTGACCGTCGGACTTGCCGACAACTTTCAAGCCGCCCTGCGGAATGCCGCGCTCGCAGCGCAGCAGGAACTTCTGTCCCTTTTGCTCTACGACGGCTTCACACCATTCGGATAGGAAGTTGACGCAGCTCAAGCCGACGCCGTGTAGGCCGCCCGAGACTTTATAGCCACCATCACCGAACTTGCCGCCGGCGTTTAGCTTCGTCATCGCCAGCTCCACGCCCGAAAGACCAGTCGCGGTGTTAATGCCAGTAGGGATACCATTGCCGTCATCACGCACGCTGATCGATTTGTCGGCGTTAAGGACGACCCAGATCTCGCTCGCACGACCAGCCAGCACTTCATCGATACTGTTGTCGACGATCTCATACATCAGGTGATGCAGACCGGCCTGCCCCGTATCGCCAATATACATGGCGGGGCGATGACGCACGTGCTCGACGCCTTCCAGCAGGCGGAGACTGTCTGCGGTGTACTCCGTGGTGACGTGGCTCATCCGCGCGCCGTCGGCCGCATCCACCTCGGTGATGACCTGCTTGCCTTCCGTGTCCAGCAGCGCGTACGCGCCATCCAAGTCCTGGGATTCCGCGTCGCTCCCGGCTGCGTCGCCGGCGTTTTTTGCCGCCAACGCGCGTTCGATCACTTCGTCTTTTAACGTGTTGCCTTGCGCCATAACGTGTCGTTGCTCCTACACCAAATCACTCGCATTGGAATCTATCAACAACTGCCAATGAGTTGCCGAATTTGTGTATATATTATAGCATATTCTGTGACAAGTGTCAACGATTCCGACCCTATTCCCCGATGGGAACGGTCAGATTCGCAAGCTTTTGGAAGTGGGGCGCGCCGCGCCTCAAAGTGACGATCGTCAGCTCCGGCGGCGTCAGAAATCGCAGGGCCAAACCGCTTACGCCCAGCCCGCGCGTGACGTACAATTGCGTGCGCCCAGGCGCGATTCCGATCACTTTGCGCAGCTTGTAACCGCCATAATATCCACTGCTCATCTGCTTGCCAAACAGGCTGTGTGTATAAGGCGCGCCGACAAAGGGAAAACGAATCTGGCCGCCGTGGGTATGCCCGGACAGCACCACATCCACGCCATGCACCACGGCCTCCGCAATGCTATCCGGGCTGTGCATCAGCAGCAGGACGAACGCGCCGGCGGGAGCGCCCGCCAGCGCGTCCGGCAGGCGATCCAGGTCGTTCACGGGATCGTCGACGCCCGCGAGCACAATGGTCTCCCCTCTCCGCTCAATCGTCGTGTGTGCGTTGAGCAAGGGATGCAGACCATGCCCCGCGAGCTGCGCGGCAAATAGCCCCGGGCGCACGCCGTTCTTGTGCTCGGAGTTGCCGAAGACGGAAAACGCGCCGTCGCGCGATTGGAAGGATTTGGCGAGCTCGAAGAACGGCTCGGTCCCGGCGCGCGTGTGGATCAAGTCACCCGTGAGGGCAATGAGGTCGGCGGGCGGAAGCGCGTCCAGGATGGCGCGGATCTTGCGTTCGCGGCGGCCCATCTGGCGCATGTGGAAATCGGAGAGCTGGTAGATCGTGTACCCGTCGAACGCCTGCGGCAGCCGAGGGGTCGTCAGCTCGATGTGCTCGATTCGGATATCGTAGGGCTCAACGGCGGCGGAGTAAGCGAGCGCGGCGGCCGCCGCCGCGCCCACGGCCCCGACGGCCGTCAGGACTGACTTGCGCATGGGGTCAGTCGCTCCCCTTGCGCGCGACGCACGCCACGGTGAGACCGAACGGCAGCGGGGCACGCTGAACGAGCTCCGCCTCTTTGCGCAGAATGCTGATCAGCGCCTTGTTGACGGGAGCCGAGAATTCGATCAAATTCGCCTTTTTCTCCCCGTCTTTATTGCGCTTCGGCAATAGGTTCTGAAGCTTACGGTATGTCCAAGCCAATGGAAACAGCGAAGTCACAGCGTAAGAAAGCTTTTCAACGTTGAGGCCCACACGCTGAAAGACATCTTTCAAAGATCCCGACGTATAGCGCCGGTAATGGTGCAGCGCTTCATCGTGCTCGCTCCAGAGCGACTGGTAGGCCGGCACCGTCACGAAAACCCGTCCACCGGGCTTGAGCACGCGCAGGATTTCGGACATGGCCGCCTTGTCGTTGTCGATATGCTCGACAACGTCCATCGCGGTCACGATGTCAAACGAATCCGTGGCGAAGGGCAAGCGGCGGGCGTCGGCGCGGGCCAGGGTCTGTTCGGGATTGCGCTCCCGGCAGAAGCGCAGCGCCTCCAGCGCGAAGTCCGCGCCGGTCACCTGACCGAAGTCAGACAGATCTTCGAGCATCGCGCCGGTGCCGCAGCCGATATCGAGAATGCGCAGATCCGATTTTCGGGGGTAATGGGTTTCGATCAGCGAGACAATCAAGTGGCGGCGGCTGACGAACCACCAGTATGTATCCTCAAACCGATACATACGCTCATATTCTTCGTGTTTCATACTTTGGTGTCGATTGGGAGAACGGACGGCGATGGGGACTTAAGACGGCGATGGAGAACCCGAATGGTTGCGAGATCGTAAAGAGTTTTGAGGCCGTCACGCACCATGCTCACCTTCGAGCCGTCTTTATGCGACCACCGAATGGGGACTTCGGTGATGGTGTAGCCAAGCCGCCGCGCGATATACAGCGCTTCGCAGTCAAAAGCAAACCCATCGAGTTCGCAGCGCGAGAATACGTCTTTCGTCGCATCGGCCGTAAAGATCTTAAAGCCGCACTGCGTATCCGCGATGCCCGGCACTGCTAAGAGCTGAACGGCTTGATTGAAACCGCGTCCCAGCACCTCACGGTACCACGGCTGATGGACCATGAGATTGGACTGCTGCAGCGGACGCGAGCCGATCCCGACCTGCGCGCCATCCCGCTCCATCGCCGCCACCACATGCGCGTACTCTTCCACGGGGGTCGCAAGGTCCGCGTCGCAGAACAAGCGCCGCTCGTAGATGCCGCGCAGCATCCCGTAGCGCACGGCGTAGCCCTTGCCGCGATTGCCGCCATACGAGAGACACTGGACAGGATATTGCGGATGCGCCTTTTCAAAGTCGGCCACGACCTGCGCCGTTCGGTCCCGGCTGCCGTCGTCCACCACTAAGATTTCGTATTCCTCGCCGAGGGATTGGAAGTACTCCGCCGTGGCGGTCAGCGTAGCGGGAAGCCGAAGCTCTTCATCGAACGCAGGGATGATAACAGATACTGACATTGTCTCTCATTATGGGGACAGAAATGGGGAATTGTCAAGCAAACTGTTGCGCACTCAGGCGCATGAACCACGCCGCCAATCGCACGCTGCTGCTCACACATCACGAGAGGATAAGGCGGACGTCAAAATCGTCTCCATGGCCGCAGTCTTCTGCCGCTTGTAACGCTCCCCATCGCCTTGGGCCGTTTCCGCCGCCTGGCGCTTGACGGCTTCATACCAACACCGGTCCTCACCGCAGGCGACGAGCCAATCGCGAAAAGCAATGTCCTTTTCATAATCGTCACAGCTTAGACCGATGAGATGCGCATGATATATTCGTTCGATTCCATCGCTGTCGGGGAAGGTCGCCTTGTGGAACAACCGGCCTACACCGCCAGCACGCGGCCTGAGTTCATAGCCCGCCTCGCACAATCGATCGGAATATGGAGCAAGCTCAGTCGAATGAGCGATCACGAACATGTCGATCACGCCCTTTCCGCCAAGGCCAGGCACGGCGGTGCTTCCAATATGCTCGATGCTGCAATCCAGCCCAAGACATGCCAGGAGACGCGCTTTCTCCTGCTGGAAGAGTTGCGGATAACGCAGGTCGTATGGCTTAAAGGCGTATTTCTCTGACGTCGTATTCATCTTGTGTACGATGGCAAAGCAAGAGCCGCCCTGAAACTCAGAGCGGCTCTTATCTATATTCCTAACTTACGGATGACGTTTAGCGAGGTCGGCGCGAGGCGCCGCGATCGAAGCCGCCGCCACTGCCGCCGCCATAACCACCACCGCCACTGCGATTGCCGCCGTAGCCGCCGCCGCGGAAGTTTCCGCCGCCGCCACCGCCGCCGAAGCGACCGCGACCGCCGCTGCTGCGGCGACCTTCATCGGCCGAGGGCGGGTTCGGGTCGAGACGCTGGCCGACGAGCTTTTCGATCGCGCGCAGCTGGGCGGTGTCGCCGTGCGTCACGAAGGTGAACGCCTTGCCGGAGCGGCCCGCGCGGCCGGTGCGGCCGATGCGGTGGATGTAGTCTTCGGCGCAGACCGGGACATCGTAGTTGATGACGTGCGTGATGTGCGGGACGTCGATGCCGCGAGCGGCGACGTCAGTGGCGACCAGGACATCGATCCGCTTGGCGCGGAAGCGGGCCAGGACGCGCTCACGCTGGTTCTGCGAGATATCGCCATGGATACATCCGCTGCGCATACCGGCTTCGGCCAGGATCTGGTCGAGGCGGTCGGCGCCGTGACGGGTGCGGGTGAAGACCAGGGCGCCGCCTTCGACTTCCTTGGCTTCGCCCAGAAGCGTCATGAGCAGGTCGCCCTTCTCATGCTGGGTAACGCGGTGAACGATCTGCTCGATCAGCGAAACCGCCGTGGAGCGCGGCTGCGCATTGACGATCTCAGGATCGGTCAAATAAGCGCGGGCCAGCTTCTCGACATCGCCGTCCATCGTCGCGGAGAACAGCATGGTCTGCCGGCCTTCGTCGGGGATGGTGGAGACGATCCGCTTGACCTGCGGCATGAAGCCCATGTCCAGCAGGCGGTCGGCTTCATCGAGTACGAGAATGGAGACCTTCGAGAGGTCGACATTCCCCTGCTCCATATGGTCGAACAAACGACCAGGCGTGGCGATGATGACATCGACGCCGCGGCGCAGCCGCATAATCTGCTGGCCCATGCCCGCGCCGCCGTAGATGGCGACGCCGCGAAGGCCGGTGCCCTTGCCGTACAGTGCGAAGTTGTTCTCGACTTGAACCGCGAGTTCGCGGGTCGGAACCAGGATCAGCGCACGCGGGTGGCTGTGTCCCGCGCCTTCGGACTGCGACAGAATGTTCAAAATGGTGAGCGCGTAAACGGCGGTCTTGCCGCCGCCGGTCTGGGCGCAGGCGATCAGGTCGCCGCCGGTCAGGGCCGCAGGCAGGGAAAGCTGCTGGATTTCGGTAGGTACGTCATGGCTGGCAGCGGCAAGGTTGCGCTGCAGGGTTTCCGACAAGGGAAGCTCTGAAAAAGTTTGCAAAAAGTGGTCCTTTTCTCCTCCGGTCGTGTGGAGGAAGGCCGCGCTCCGCCTCAGATGGCGACATGGCGGCAAGCGAGTCCCATTCCACTCACAGTAATCGACCGGCGCAAGAAAAGCGAGGCAACATGTCCCGGTCGTAGTAAATTGCTGGCCTCTGTACGGAGAGTTGAACCTCTCCCGGGCTTTAATTGGGAAAGAAGCTAGCGGTGGATTGAAACTAACAGCGATAGTGTACCCCAAGAAGGCCGGTTTGTCAAAGCGGATTGGCGATCTGGACGGAAACAGGTATCATAGATGCTTAAAGCACGCGTCAAGATTCTGAGGGAGCGTGCAGTGAGAAATTGTCATGAACGATTATGATGTGATAGTCATTGGCGCCGGACATGCCGGCGCGGAGGCGGCGCTGGCGGCGGCGCGGGTCGGGGCGCGGACGGCTGTGCTGACGCTGGACCTGGACAAAGTAGCCTTGATGCCGTGCAACTGCTCCATTGGCGGCCCGGCGAAGGGGCATCTCGTACGCGAGATCGACGCGCTGGGCGGCCAGATGGGCATTAACGCCGACCGAACGCTCACGCATATCCGTATGCTGAATACGGGCAAGGGACCGGCCGTCCAGGCCCTGCGCGGCCAGTGCGACACCAAACTTTATTCACAGACGATGCGCGCCACTTTGGAAGCGACGGAGAATATCGATCTGCTGGCCGGCGCCGCCGACGATCTGGTGATTGAGAACGGCGCCGTGGCGGGAGTACGCACGCATACAGGCGAAGTCCTGCGCGCGCCGAGCGTCGTCATCACCACGGGGACGTTCCTGCGCGGCATGATCCACATTGGCGACCAGCGCATTCCCGCCGGACGCACCGGCGAGGCGCCCTCGGTCGCGCTTTCGGACACCATCCGTGGGCTGGGTTTCCCCACCGTGCGCCTGAAAACAGGAACGACGCCGCGCATTGACAAAAAGACGATCGACTTCTCGAAGACTCAGCCGATCGAGTCCGAGCCCGATTCGCCGCCGTTCAGCTTCATGCATGACGCCGTCAATATCGACGGCCTCCTCCCCTCGTGGCTGACTTACACGAACGCACAGACCCGCGATGTGATCCAGGCGAACCTGCACCGGTCGGCCATGTACGGCGGGCATATCGAAGGGCTGGGGCCGCGCTACTGCCCGAGCATCGAAGACAAGATCGTCAAATTCAGCCAGCGCGAGAGCCATCAGGTCTTTCTGGAACAAGAAGGCTGGGACACGGATTCCATCTATGTCCAGGGAACCAGCACGTCGCTTCCCGCTGAAGTCCAATTAGAGTTCCTGCACACCATTCCCGGTTTGGAAGAATGCGTGATGCTGAAGGCCGGCTACGCCGTTGAGTACGATGCCGTCCCGGCGACCGAACTGACCCACGCGCTCATGACCAAGCGTCTGCCCGGCCTGTTTCTGGCGGGACAGATCAACGGCACATCGGGCTACGAAGAAGCCGGCGCGCAGGGCCTGATGGCCGGCGCCAACGCCGCGCTGCGCTCGCTCGGACGCAATCCGTTCGTCTTGAAGCGCTCCGAAGCCTATATCGGCGTGATGATCGACGATCTCGTGACCAAGGGCGCCGACGAACCCTATCGCCTGCTCACCTCCCGCGCCGAGCACCGTCTGCTGCTGCGCCAAGACAACGCCGATCTGCGCCTGACCGAGTTCGGACGCGCCGCCGGCCTCGTCCCGGACGAGCGCTGGGAACGGTTCCAGGAAAAGCGCGACGCCGTGGAAGTTGAAAAGGCGCGCCTGCGCACCACTTATCTCACGGGCGCGCACAACGCGCAGCTCACATCGCTCGGCCTCGCGCCGATCAGCCAGCGGACCTCGCTCGAAGAGCTTCTGCGCCGGCCAGAGATGCGCTATGGCGGCCTGGAGGTTCTTTCCTCCGGCCCGGCCGTCCCGCCGATCATCGCCGAGCAGGTCGAGATTCAGGTGAAGTACGACGGGTATATCAAACGCCAGCAGGAACAAGTGATCGCGGCGAGCCGCCGGGAAGATGTCGCCATTCCCGAGGCGTTCGACTACGCCCCGATCCGCGCGATCTCCACGGAAGGACGCGAAAAGCTAAAGCGCGTGCGCCCCGCCACCCTCGGCCAAGCCTCCCGAGTCCCCGGCGTCACGCCCGCCGACATCGCCGTCCTCAGCGTCTATCTGGAGCAGTCACGCCGCGCCGCGCCTGCGTTGGTCTGATCGCTCCCAAAAATAGAGTTGATTCACTCCCCTCACGCCCTATCCGTCATCCCAAAACGCGATAGGGCGCAAATCCCATACAATACAGTACAAATCCCAGCAATTCTACGGAAAAACTCTTGACGCTCCTTTTCATATCGTGTAACATAGGGACGCGCATTCCCTTGAATGTGAAAGGAGTCCACCTGACTTGAAACGCCGATTTTCTCCCTGGACCGCAGCCGTCGCCATGATGCTCGGCGTCGCCTCCACCGGGGCGTTCGCTCAAAACGATAATCCCGCCCCGCCGGCCCCGCCCGCAAACACCGCGCCCGCCAACCCGGCGCCGCCCGCGCCGCCGGCAACAAACGAAATGCCGCCTCCGGCCCCGCCCGCCAATCCGGGACCGCCCATGCCTCCGCCGCCGTCCGCTCCCGCTCCGGCCCCGCCAAAGCCTAAGCATCTCGTCGCTCCTCCCGGAGTCGCCGCGACCGTCAATGGCGAAAAGATCACCACGTCACAGGTCTCCACTCTCGCGCTCAAAATGGACGGCGCCCGAGTGGCCGACCAGCTTATCAGCAACCTCCTGATCACTCAGGAAGCCAAGAAGAAAAAAATCACCGTCTCTCCCACCGAGATGGCGGCGCGCGTCGCGGAAGCGCGGCAGCAGATCAAGCAGCAGTATCCGACACGGACCCTGGAAGACCTGCTCGATCAGAACCATCTGACCCTGGCCGACCTCAAGGAGCGGATTCGCATCGGCGTGCTCGCCGAGAAACTCGCCGGCGGCAACTTCAAGCCCACTCCGTCGGTGCACGTTCGCCACATCTTGATCCTGACGCAGAACCCGATGGGCGCCCCGGACGCCAAGCCGCATACCGAAGCCGAGGCCCAGGAGCTCATCACAAAGATTCAGGCCGAGCTGAAAGCAGGCAAGAAGTTCGAAGACCTCGCGAAGCAGTACTCCGAGGACCAGAACAACAAGGAACGGGGCGGCGATCTGGGCATCATCAACGCGCAGACTGGCTTCGATCCAGGCTTCCTTCAGGCGGCGCTCAAACTGAAAAAGGGCGAAGTCACGGCCACGCCGGTCAAGTCCGTTTATGGCCTCCACTTGATCAAGGCGGACAGCACCAGCACGGATCCGACGCCCGCGGACAAGCCGCTCTACGATGCGGCGAACAAGCAGGCTCAGCAGCAGCAGCTCGCGGCGGTTGTCCCGGCGTACTTGCAGCAGCTGCGCACGAAGGCCAAGATCGTCAATTATCTGGGCCAGTAGTCGCGCGAAATTCCGTCAGAGGATCCTTACATGCCGCAAAAGACATTGAACGTGGGGTTGATCGGTTATAAGTTCATGGGCAAGGCCCACTCGAACGCCTACCGCCAGGTCGGCAGGTTTTTCGACGAGCTTGAAGTCAAACCCGTTTTGAAGGCCATTTGCGGCCGCAATGAGGCCGGCGTCCAGCGCGCCGCCGGCCTCATGGGCTGGGAGGGATATGAGACGGATTGGCGCACGCTGATCGCCCGCGACGACATCGATATCATCGATATCGCCGTTCCCGGCAATCTGCACGCCGAGATCGCCATCGCCGCCGCCAGGGCCGGCAAGACGATCCTCTGTGAAAAGCCCCTCGGCAACACCGCCGAGGAGGCAAAAGCCATGTACGACGCCGTCCGCGAGGCCGGTGTCAAACACGCCATCTATTTCAACTATCGCAAGATGCCCGCGATCACGCTGGCGAAGCAGCTCATTGACGAAGGCGCGATCGGCAAGATCTACCACTGGCGCGGCACCTACCTTCAGGACTGGATCGTCGATCCCAATTTCCCCCTCGTTTGGCGCCTGCGTAAGGACCTCGCGGGCAGCGGCGTCAACGGCGACCTCAACGCGCACCTCGTCGATACCGCCCGCTGGCTGGTCGGCGAAATTTCCGAAGTTTCGTCCGTAATGGAAACTTTTGTCAAACAGCGTCCCGAACTCGCCGCGACCGACGATCGCATGGGCGGCGTCGCCTCCGACGTTATGGGCGAAGTGACCGTCGAAGACGCTTCTCTCTTCCTCGCCCGCTTCAATAACGGCGCCCTCGGCACGTTCGAAGCCTCCCGCTTCGCCTTGGGCCGCAAGAACTACAACCAGTTCGAGATCAACGGCAGCAAGGGCAGCGTCCAGTTCAACATGGAGCGCCCGAACGAGCTGAACATCTACACCGAAGACACCCACGCCGGCACCTTCGGCTACCGCACCGTCAGCGTCACCAGCGGCCAAGACCCTTACAGCGGCCACTACTGGCCCACCGCCCACAACATCGGCTACGAGCACAGCTTCATCAACTTCCTCTTCGACGTGTTTACAGCGCTTGGGAAGGGCGAAATGCCCTCGCCGAACTTCTACGATGGCTATGTGAATAACGTGATTTTGGAGACGGTGGAGAAGGCGGCGGAGTCAAAGAAGTGGGAGAGCGTGCCTTCCTGACCTACCCTCCGGCCTCCGGCCGCCCGTCTCCGTATGACCCACCCCGGCGCTACGCGCCACCCCTCCCTTGAAGCAGGGAAGGGTAGTTCGGATTTTGTTATCGAGAGCGGCTTTCGTCCGAGCATCTCTTTCCAACCCTTCCCTGCTTCAAGGGAGGG
>NZ_JBDSQY010000069.1:0-8029 GCF_039929585.1 Capsulimonas sp. | reverse complement strand
GTCGATATCGACAACGGATTCGGCGCCGCTACTCTATTGCGGTCCAAGTTTTTGTCTTCTGAAAGCCCCTCCGCGAAAACCTAACAAATATCACGCAATTCTCACACTCCAATCACGCTCTTCTCACGGTCGGATGATATCCTCTATTCATCAAACATTGTCCACCGCTTCAGTAAAAGGATCTCACGAACATGACGCCAATGATGAACCGCTCATTCGCCACACTCAAATTCTGCGCCGCCGCCGCGCTTCTGCTGGCGTCCGTCCTCCCTGTACACGCCGACGCGATTTCCGATCTCACGGCTCGCATGACGAAGGCGGAAAACACGGCCGCTGCCCAGCAGGCTACCATTGCATCGCTGAAAAACACCGTCGTCGCACAGCAAACGAATATCGCCACGCTGCAAAACTCAAGCATCGCGTACCAGAACGCCATCACGTCGCTGATCAGCAATATCAATTATATCAAGACGCATCCGGCGCCTGGACCCGCCGGGCCCGTAGGCCTGATGGGACCCGCCGGTCCGATGGGCCCGGCGGGACCCAAAGGCGCGACGGGCGTCGGCGGGGCGCTGACGCCTGCTCAGCTGGCGATCTTCAGTTTGATGACCGTCAACAATAAAGACTTGACCATCACCGGCAACCTGCACATCGTCAATGGATTGGGCGCGACGAATGGTCTGCCCAATACCCCCGACAACTCCAGCGCTCAAACCTCGAATGGACTGGGAAATCTGATCATTGGTTACAATCAGATGCGAATGAATAATCTGGATATCCGCACCGGCTCACACAATCTGATCATTGGAGACTATCAAAACTACAGCAGTGTGGGCGGAATCGTCACTGGCTGGCGCAATACGATCGGCGGCCAGTGGTCTTCGATCCTTGGTGGCCAGAACAATACTACCGTGGGAGCCTTTTCCACCGTGGGCGGCGGCATCGCTAATTATGCATGGGGCGTTGGCTCATCCATCGCCGGCGGAAACAGTAATGAAGCTGACGGTGCATGCTCCGCCGTCAGCGGAGGAGAGGCCAACTGGGAATCCGGGGATAGTTCCGTGATTAGCGGCGGCGAACATATTCATAGCACCGCCAAGTGGCATTGGAGCGCGGGTGGCGTCAACGCCAACTTCGGCCCTCCGCAATTCCAGTACTAAAGCCTCTTCGATCCATCGCGCTCTTAGACGCTGACGATCCGATGCGCGTAGCAGGCGGCGCCGAACCCGTTGTCGATGTTGACGACGGCGACGCCGCCGGCGCAGGAATTGAGCATGGTGAGCAGGGCGGCGACTCCGCCGAACGCCGTGCCGTAACCGACGCTGGTCGGAACGGCGACCACGGGGCGGGAGACCAGTCCCGCCACCACGCTCACCAGAGCGCCTTCCATTCCCGCCGCAACCACCAGCGCCTGCGCGCCCTGCACGATCGGTAATTGATCCAGCAGCCGGTGCAGGCCCGCCACTCCGACATCGTAAAGCCGCTCCACTCGCGTTCCCTGCCATTCCAGCGTGAGCGCCGCTTCTTCCCCCACAGGCGTGTCCGCCGTGCCTGCCGTCAGCACCGCCACATAGCGTTCCGAGTCTTTGGGTTTGGGAAAATCGCCGACCGTAATCAGGCGGGCGAGGGGATGGTGGACGGCGCTGGGAAGCACGGCCTGCACGGCGTCGAACTGTTCGGGCGCCGCGCGTGTGGCGAGAACGCGTCCCGATGTTTCGAACAGACGCAGCGCGATCTGCGCCGTTTGATCGATGCTCTTGCCGGGGCAGTAAATCACTTCCGACATTCCGGTCCGAACGGCGCGGTGATGATCGAGACGAGCAAAGTCGCCGACGGATTCGTATGGCAGAGATTGCAGCGACGACAGCGCGGCTTCAATACTGACATCGCCGCCCTGCACCTGGCGAAGCAATTCGGCGAGGCGCTCAGTGTCCATTCGCCGCTCCGCTTGCAGTCAAAGCTGCGTTCAAACTGCCGCTTTTGTAACCGCTCAGTTCCACCGCGACGTAAGTATAACCAAGCGCTTTGAGGCGCGCGCTGATCTGTTCGCGCAGTGCGGGATCGAGAAGGCGGTTCATCTCCGCCGTGTCCACTTCCAGACGCGCGATCGTGTCATGGTGACGCACCCGGATCTGCCGAAATTGTAGATCGTGGCGCAGATAATCCTCGGCGGCGTCCAATCGCTCCAGCAGCTCGGCAGTGATGCGCGTGCCGTAGGGGAAGCGTGAGGAAAGGCAGGCCATGGCGGGCTTGTCCCAGGTCGCCAGCCCCAGCTGCTTGGAGATATGGCGGATCTCCGCCTTGGTCATCCCTACTTCCAACAAGGGAGCGCGGACGCCAAACTCCTGCGCCGCCTGCTGGCCGGGGCGATAGTCGCCCAAATCGTCATGGTTCGCGCCGTAGGCGATCCAGGGAATATTCTGGGCCCGAGCGACTTTTTCGAGATGCGTGAACAGTTCGGTCTTGCAGTAATAGCAGCGATTCGCCGGGTTGGAGGCGTAGTTTTCGTTGTCCAGCTCGCGCGCATCCACGGTCAGGACGGGAACGCCGATCTGTGTCGCCAGCGCCAGCGCCTCGTCGCGCTCTCGCCGTGCGTACGATTCGGATAGGGCGATGACCGCCAGCGCCTTGTCTCCCAGTTCATCGTGCGCCACTTTCGTGAGCAGCGCGCTGTCCGCGCCGCCGGAAAATCCGATCACGACGGAGCCCAGTTCGCGCAGCAGCGCGCGCAGGGCGTCGTATTTTTGTTCGATGGGAATCACGGCGTCGCCGGGGTTCTGGTTGACGGGCAAAAAACGGGTAAGTGTCGGCAATTTTGTGGGCCCTTCAAAAAGCTTTGCGTCCCTAGTTTACCCCCACTCGTCAGGCGAAAAACATTTAGGTACAATACTTGCATCGACTATTGCCAGCAGATCGGCGAGGAGAGAACTATGGAACGACGACCGTATGGACAGACGGGCTTGGACCTCAGTATTCTGGGCTTCGGAGCAATCATCGTGATGGATGTGACGACGGACGAAGCGGCGCGATACGTCGGCGAAGCGATCGACCGGGGCGTCAACTATTTTGATGTCGCGCCCTCGTACGGTAACGCCGAGACGATGCTTGGGCCGGCGCTGGCCCCGTACCGCGACGATGTCTTTCTCGCCTGCAAATCGGGCAAACGCGACGCCGTCGGCGCGCGGGAAGAATTGGAGGAATCTCTGCGCAAGCTGCAAACCGATCACTTCGATCTCTACCAGCTGCACGCCATGACCACGCCTGAAGACGTCGAGCAAGTCTTTGCTCCCGGCGGCGCCATGGAGACGCTCGCCAAAGCCCGCGAATCCGGCAAAGTCCGTCATCTCGGCTTCAGCGCGCACAGCGTCGAAGCCGCGTTGTCCCTGATGAACCAGTTCGACTTCGACAGCATCCTCTTCCCGTTCAACTTCGTCACCTTCGAAAAGGCTGGTTTCGGCCCGCAGGTGCTGGAAGAGGCCCAGCGCCGAGGCGTCGCCCGCCTTGCGCTGAAAGGCATGGCGCGCGGCCCCTGGCGCGACGGCGATCCGAACCGCAGCGAATACCCCAAACCCTGGTACGAACCGCTCGCCGACCGGACGGACGCCACCAAAGCCCTGCGCTACTGCCTCTCCCTCCCAATCACCGCCGCCATCCCGCCCGGCGACATCCGTCTGTTCCGCATGGCCCTCGACATCGCCGACGCCTTCACGCCTTTGACCGACGACGAACGCGCCGATGTGCAAATCATGGCCCAATCGGAAACGCCGCTGTTTACGATGGCGGCGTGAGATAAAATCACCAGGCTCAGTTGCATGGGCTGGAATCATGAAGCTCAGTAGATCGGCGCGACCGTTCGCAGTGAATGATCCCGGTTATGAAACCCGGGCCTGGGAGCGGCCGGGCCGCTAACCGTCCGTGCCGGACGGAAGAATTAAGAGATTATACGGAGACGGGACAATGCCGCTGGCGCCTCGTAATACAATCAACGTTTATTTGCATTTGGTGTGGGGAACGTATTTGCGGTATCCGTTGATTACCGCAGACAAGGAAGCGGCATTGTTCCGATGCATTGAAGCGGAGTGTGCGCGTCTCGGTTGTGAGATATTGGCGACGGGCGGCATGCCCGATCACGTGCATCTGGCGGTGACACTGCCAACCCCGCTGAGCGTCGCCAAATTGATGCAGCAAGTAAAAGGTGTCTCCTCAGCATTCGCGCGAGATCAGCTATTTGCGGGAGAGTTCTTCGGCTGGCAGGAAGGATATGGAGCATTCAGCTTCAGCCACTCCCAATGCAGTAAGATCATCGATTATATTAAAAATCAGAAGCTGCATCACGCAAAACAAACACTCTGGACTTCCGTTGAGGCCGCAATTCCGCAGCCGCCAACATCCTCTCCTCCGTCCGGCACGGACGGTTAGCGGTCCGGCCGCTCCCAGGCCCGGGTTTCATAACCGGGAAATCTTGAATACGGTCGCATTGTATTGACAATAAATGGGTTCCATGAAAAAGCATTGGATCGACTACAATTCAAAGCGCTGTGAATCCCCAATGACCTATTGGGTGCACATAGAAACCGCAGGCAACCGATGGCGCACAGCGGATGAGTTTACGCCGCCGATGCCCAAACCCACGCCTGGCCAGGGCTATTCCATGTACCGCGTGGAGATCGACCGCGCGGATTTGCGATTCGCGTCGCTCGACGAGCTGCGCGTCTGCATCGCGACATTGTCACAGAAGGCTATGCCGTCCAATATGATCTTGAGCCGCAAGCGCGGAACGGGATACGGTCCGAGCAACCACTGGCTTAACCGTATCCCCCTGCGCTCGATGGCGTGGCCTTATCGCCAGCGGGTGGTCAAATATTTACAGGCGGCGCTGACAGATTTTGAATCGCAAACTTCTCGTTCTCGATCTTGACGAAACCCTGGTGTATGCAGCGCGCCGTCCGCTCGAACGCGCGGCGGGCTTTGCCGTCGGCCCTTACTTTGTTTACAAACGGCCCGGCGTGGACGATTTTCTCGCCTTCTGCTTTGCGCATTTCGAAACGGCGGTCTGGACTTCCGCGACACGTGATTACGCCGAAGCCATTGTTCAGATCCTGTTCCCACAGCCGCCATCGTTTTTGTGGGCGATTGAGCGCTGCACCGTGCGTTACGATCCCGACTGCGATGCTCATGTGGGGACGAAGAACCTTGTGAAGCTCAAACGCCGTGGTTATCGATTGGAACAAGTGATCGTTGTTGACGACAGTCCAGAGAAGCATCTGCGCAGTTATGGCAATTTGGTGCGTGTGGCGCCGTGGACGGGGGATACGGCGGATGACGATCTGCTTCGGCTGCCGCGATATTTGCGGACATTGGCTAATGTGGAAAATGTGCGCACGGTGGAAAAGCGGCGGTGGCGATCGGAATCTGAACAATAATTGCGCGGTGCAATAAAACCCAGTAATTTTCACGGGGAGCAAAGACCGGTAAAATTCCTATAATAAAAGCACCTAACCCATCAATCGTTACTCGACAAAGGCAAACTCTCCGAAAGGAGAAGACGCAAAGCGATGGGCCTAACCCAAGTCTCCGCAAGGTGATGAGACATGGCAGCCACGTTTCCGAAAGTGCGAGTGCGTTAATATATATTGCAAAGCGCCCGGTTTCTTCTCACGAAGAAGCCGGGCGCTTTGTACGTTTCCGGCGCAACTAAATCGTGTCTTTCGTGTCTCCCTGAGTGTCGGAAGAAAATTAGGGGAGATGCCTGAATGAACGGAAAGCAAATCGGAGTGATGTGGATCGGGATCCTTGTGGTGAGTACGCTGCTGCTGTATCCGCCCTTTGTGATGATGCCAGATATGGGCGGGGCGCTGCGATCGCAAATCTCCAGCTTATTCGGCTCTTCGTCGGCCCCGCACCAGATCACGCTGATCAAATATGGACTTTTGTTCGCGCCGCCCGACGGAAGCATCAGCATTGACGCCGCACGCCAGTGGCCGCCTGTCGTGCTGGCGGCGCTCGTATTCAGCGGGCTGGTGGCGACTCTGAGAAGTCCTGGGGCGGCGCTTCGATAAACCGGGCGGCGCGACGAGCGAAGGAGTTCGGGATGCCGCCGACGTATAAGACCACATCGAACCGCTAAGTGACGGCGGCGAGAAAATACGGCTCCGGGTGAAAGTACAACCATGCCTCAAAAAGTCTTGTTCATCGGCGGCACCGGCATCATCAGCTCCGCCTGCTCGCAGCTCGCGGTCGAGCGCGGCGTCGAGCTTTATCTGCTCAATCGCGGGCGCAGCTCGCGTCCCGTTCCCGAGGGCGCCCGCGTTCTTCACGGCGACATCCGCGATCCAGAGTCGGCGCGCGCGGCGATTCAGGGCCTCAACTTTGATTCCATTGTCGACTGGGTCGCCTTCACTCCCGAACACGTCCAGACCGACATCGATCTGTTTACGGGACGGACCAGCCAATACGTCTTCATCAGCTCGGCGAGCGCCTACCAAAAACCCGTGGCGAGCCTGCCGATCACAGAGTCCACCGTACTGTCGAACCCTTACTGGGAATACTCTCGCAACAAGATCGCGTGCGAGGAGCTGCTGGTTCGCGCGTATCGGGAGCAGGGCTTCCCCTCGACCATCGTCCGTCCCTCCCATACCTACGATCAGCGCCTGCTGCCGTTCATGGGCGGCTGGACCGAGATCAACCGCATGCGGCAGGGAAAGAAGATCATGGTCCACGGCGATGGGACCTCGCTGTGGGTGATGACGCATCATCGCGATTTCGCAAAGGGCTTCTTGGGCCTGCTTGGAAATCCAAGAACGATCGGCGACGCCATTCAAATCACCAGCGACGAGGCGCTCACCTGGAACCAGATCTACGAGATTTTCGCCCACGCCTCTGGCGCCACGGCAAAGATGGTGTACGTTCCGTCGGCGACGATCGGCAAGCACTTCCCAGAATGGAATGACGGCTTGATCGGGGACCGGACCAACAGCGTAATCTTTGACAATACCAAGGTCAAGCGCCTCGTCCCCGACTTCGCCGCGACGATCCCGCTGTCGTGGGGCGCGCAGGAAGTAATCGACTGGTATGACGCCGACCCAGCGCGCCAGGTGGTGGATGTGGAGCTGGACGCTCGGATCGACAAGCTGATCGCGGCTCAGGAGGCGGTGTAGGGGAGGCCCTCATCCTCGTTATTCGACTCCGCCGCCTTTTGCGTCAGCACGGTTGTGGGCGAGGGCGACACTGGCGAATGACTTTCGCTTCCCTTCGCGCGCGCCGTTCCAATGCCGCCTGGCTCGGGCAGGACGGCGCCGGCGATCCGCAGGGCGACCGAGATGAGGTTGGGCGACAGACCATAAAGCTTCGCGCCAAGCTGTGCGGGGAGGGAGAGCACCGCTTCGGCTTTGCCGTGGCGCAGGGCGTCGATGATCTGCTTGGCGGCGGTCTCTGCGCTGATCGTCAAGCCCGGCAGCGAATCGCTGATGCTGAACCACGCGTACTCTTTTTTATTCTGGCCCTTGAAGATCGCGTTGTCGGGGCTGCCCGTGCGCATCAGGCCGGGGCAGACGGTGGTCACGACAACGCCGTCCTCCATCAGTTCGGCGCGCAAGGCTTCGGAAAGGCCGACCAGGGCGAACTTGCTCGCCGAGTACGGCGCCAGATGAGGCACGGGAATCTTGCCGCCGACCGAGGAGATGTTGACGATACGTCCGTGGCCGCGCGCCTTCATCTGCGGCAGCACCGCCTGCATCGTGTAGAGCGGCCCCCAGAAGTGCGTGTTGATCGCCTCTCGGTAATCGTCCAGCGTCAGGTCTTCCTCGGGGGAGACTTCGATCACGCCGGCGTTGTTGATCAGGACATCAATCTGACCGAAGCGCTTCGTGACGATCTCGATCAGATCGTTCACTTCGTCTTCTTTGGTGACATCGCAGGGAACCGTAAAGAGATCGACGCCCTCTGCGGACAGCTTCTGTTCCGCCGCCTTCAGTTCGTTCCCATCCCGCGCGCACGCCGCGACCTGGGCGCCGCGCGCGGCGAGCTCCCG
>NZ_JBDSQY010000068.1:0-43056 GCF_039929585.1 Capsulimonas sp. | reverse complement strand
GGAACTGGGGGCCTTGCTCAAGAAGGCCGATGACAGACTGAGCAACGAGCCGCAAATCTTGAAAGGCTGTATGTCAGAGTTAATGTCTCAGTGAAAGCACGTTATCGGATCGAGAGAAAGTCAATAGGCCTAAAAATAAAATGATTTTTTTTTGGCTTATTGGATCACAATAGATATGATCTACGGTTGTACGCTAGGCTTTATCCATTATGCTGCACAGGCGAGCGTCTCTATGAGAAGGCGGATGATTTTCGTCTGATATTTCTGAATGCGGTGTCGCAATATGACATGCGGATGATCAGATCGCTTTCGCAGAGCCCCGGAATTTGTTCTTGCCAGAGCTTTAGTATTTGCCCTTGCCAGAGATGACAGCGCAGCAGAACCTATCGGATCCATCCGAATGGATTGCGATCCATGAAGCCTAGCCATATTGATAAAGTTTAAGTTCGCTTGCTGTCTGTTTATTCAAGCGTTTTATTATATGGGAGCGCGATCTCCAATTTTGTTAAAATAGTCGACTAATTGTATCAATTGTTATCGATTTTTAAACAAAACAGGTACAAAACACAACGCGCATAGGTACAAAACGCAGAGTATAGATGATGCTTAAATATTTATTTTCAGATTCATTGTATTTTGAATTCGTGCGTGGTACAATGCTCCCAGACAAGCAAACCTCGGGTAACCAGCTCCACTCCCTTGGTGTCTAAAATTCTACAAAAAATAAGTAGCATAAGACCAGTATTGATGTTCATGCGTACGTGGGCTTCAAGTCTAGTCGCTCTTCTTATCAGTCCACCTTAGGTGAAACGCGATATGATGATGGTTTACACACGATGAGGAAGACAGTCGCAAAAGCTTTCACAATCATCGAATTGTTAGTTGTGATAGCGATTATCGCCATTGTTGCGTCTATTCTTTTCCCCGCTTTTGCCAAAGTGCGGGAGAAGGCGCGCCAGACGACCTGTGCAGGCAATTTGCGCCAGCTTGGGATGGCGTTTCAGCAATATACTCTCGACAACGATGAACTGCTGCCAAGCACCTACTGTTGTGGGGACGGGGTGAATGATAAAGTCGGCGGCTGGGTTGCATTCAATACTTTTCCCGTGAACGATCCCGGAGGGCGTTTCGATGTCAAGCTGGGCAATCTCTTTCCCTATGTTAAGAACGCGCAGGTATATGTTTGCCCAGACGATGCCGAGGGACGAGTGAGCGGAAACTCCTACGCCATTAATTCCTGCACGATGCAGCCGATAAATGACGCTCATCTTTATCCTGGCAAGTCGCTGGCGCAGATCGACAATACTTCGGGAATGATGCTGCTTGGCGAAGAGGCGGCGCATGAGTTCGGTCGCGGCACCGACGATGGGTATTTTCGTTTCCAGAACAATATCGCGGACACGCGTCATACGGGCGGAAGCAACTTGAGTTTCGTGGATGGCCATGTCAAGTGGTATTCCGACGATCAGCTCGCAACACAGCATCTGCAGGCGCAGACACCGACAGGCGCGGATTGCCCGGAATAGTATGAGACGCGCTTTAGCTATTACATCTACAAGCAAGTGACAATAATTGCGTTATGCGATTATTGCTTTTTTGAAAGGATTGCCCATTGATGTTTTCCTCTCGTAATCAACGCTTACAGCGTGGCGTCACGTGGCTAGAACTGATCCTGTTAATCGCTACATTTGCTATCCTGATTGCCGTCGCTGTTCCTGTGTCAGGGAAGCTCAAGGAACGGGGGAAGGAGAGCAGTTGTGTCGCCAACATGCAGCACCTGGGAGCCGCGATCAACCAGTACGTGGCGGACAATGACGGTCTTTATCCCATGGCCTGGCAGGGCGGGATTAACACACATATCAATACGGGCCAGCTTCAGTACTGGCCCTATGCGATCTACCCGTATGTCAAGGACCGCCATCGCTATAAGTGTGTCAACGACACACACAAGAATGCTTGCAGCTATCTGATTAACAGTTGGGTCATCGATGTCAAAGCCGATAGCGCGAACAGCCCAACCCGTAAAGCGTCCTCCATTAGTCTTCCCTCGCGCTTTGTGCTGCTGACGGAAGGCATGCTGCTCGAAGGCGGCGATGCGGATCCGAGCATGGCGATCACGGGGCATGGGCTGAACACCGATTACACCCTGGCGGGTGATATCAAGCGAATCACGTCGCCAGAGCAAAAGCTTCCTCGCCACGATCGCCATCTTGTGTTTCTGTACCTCGATGGGCATTCCGGAGTGAGCCCGGAACTGCCGGAAGTGAAAGATGGAGACTATGCGCCCGTGAAGGAGGCGCTGCCCTTCGCGAGATACTTCGACGATCGGGGGGACGACTGGTGGCAGTAATTACTTCGCCTCAGCAAAGAACGGCTCATAGCTCCTTAACGCCATTTTCCGTGGATGAGCGGAGAGGGCTCGCGTTCGCACGGAAGGCCGCAGCGGCAAGCGCCGTCCTGCTGCTCCTTTGGCTGTGCCTGCGGGACTGGCTGACGTCGAGCGTTGCGCAGTATCCTTATGCTGTATCGCTAATTGACACAATTGCAATTTTGATCGGAGCCCTGGCTGCTGGGTCAAAGCTCTCCGCCAGCCGTCTGTGGGATTTGCTGACCGTTGCGGGAGCCGTGATCTGCGTCTTGGCGTACTTGCCGATGCCGTCCGCGTATACGCTCGCTTTGTATCATGCCAGCCCTATGGTTCCCGTCTTTACGCTTGCACTCGCTCTGCCGCGAACGATGATGCGTGCAGGATGGCCGTCGCGGATCAATCTTGTTTCGATCGGGAGGAGCGTAAGACGGGCTTTGACGGAGCCGGTCGATCGGAGAACGCTTGTTGTGAGCGTCCGGTCCGGGGCGTCGGCCCCGATTTCGCCACAGGTGCGATGGGCGATCGCGGTTTCCGCGTCTCTGGCGGCGTGCGCTGCGCTGATCTTTGACGCGAGAACGCAATCCGCCGCCCAGCAGCCGTCGATTCTGCTGTTTAGTCTTGCTATCCTGGCGTGCCTGCGCCTCATTCGATGGATCTCACTGCGGCAAAAAATCGCGCTTATTCCGGCGTCGTTTGTAGCCATGATCTTTTGCGCGCTTTACATTGCGTCTCCTTTCGCATCGCGCTTGGCCACTCTCGTGTTTGGTGATTCCCAAAACGGCTCGCCTCCCTCCGGCGCACTGATTTTGAACTGGATCCTGGCTTGCGTGGCGCCATTTTTCGTGATCGGCGTTCTGGAGTTGCTGTGGCCTTCGAATAAGGCGTCCGCCGATCGTCTCCATGTGAATGAGTCTGAGACAGGCGCTAATGTCGCTGCGGAGAAGCGGCCGTCGATCAAACTGCGAGGAACGATCCTTCGCCCCATCGGGTTTGTCGTTCTGCTTCTCATTTGTCTCGGTCTGGAAGTGGTGTGGAGCGGCGCCAGATCCGCATATCTTGGGCAGGGATTATGGTGCGTTTCCGCCCTGGTTTGCGCCGTAACGCTGCCTGATCTTATCGCATATGCGCGAAGGCTCCGCGACGAACCTGGGAATCAGAAATTGGACCGTTTCTCTGAACGGCTGAATAAGAAAGTGGATTTTCGGGGGATTGCAAAGGCGATCGCCAAATCGATCCGGTCATTCTTGACCTGGAAGATCGACTTGGCGGCGATAATCGAGAAACGCCATGCTCGCTCCACAAAGCGCAGGTACGGCTTCAGCGCGGGAAATTCGCTGGCGAGTCCGTCCGTGAGCCGCCGGCTCTCGGACCATGTAGGGATTGGCCAAGAGTTTTCTCCGCTTTCGATCGCCATGCTGCAAGCCCTGGCGCTGATGGCTGGAATCATGGGCTTGCTGCTTGCACCGAACGGCGACGCACATGCGCCGTCAATCTTTTCAGGGCTTTGGCTGCTGCCTGCGGTAATTTTAATTCGCAAAGTAGGAAGCACGTCAAGAGTGCGCCAGTGGGGGCAGTTCTGCGTATTGGGGGCAATCTGTCTCTTTCCAATCGTGTCCATGCTGCGAACAGAGATCAATCCGCCTGTTTCTCAACCCAATGATTTTCGCATTCTGATGCTCGGATCGGGGATGGAGCGGTTTCCTAGCGAGAGCGGACTGGAATTTATTGGAGAGCAGGGACTCATTACATGGCTTCTGATCGGCGCCGCGCTGATTTGGGGCGTTCGCCGCGCGGCGGGCGTCCTTGGAAAGCAGGCGTCAGTCTCATCACAGGAATCAACATACGACGGCCCCGTCATGGAAACGCACGGAAGAGAAAACGGCGAGGCGAAGATGGACCTGTTCTGCGCCGCTTCCGTCGCGATGATCGGCACACTTTATTGGGGACTGTCCTTTTCCAATCCCGGCGTACTGCTGACTACCGCCATTTCCATTGGCGCGCTGTTTGGTATTTCCCGTACGTCGCAGACGCCACGGCGCGCGGCGTCTCCTTGGCGATGGAGGGTGATCGCACTGGCGGCGTGTGTCGTATTCGCGATTGGGGCAGGCGTCAGGATGTACTCGCGCGCTCTTGCCGGCGGATCTTCTCCTGGCGCCTCTGTCGCCTGGAAAGATCTACCCCCTTCCGCTGCAAAGGTCCTTTCGGCTAACGTGCCTTTCGCCATGACCTGGCCGGAGGGACACGCACTGATCCGGCGATGCTTCGGAGCCCAGTTGAACACGCCGCTGTCCGCTCCCGCGTATATCGCGGCTCGGATCACGGGATCAGACTATTCGCGGAATCCCCTGCGATCGGCGGCCGCGACGCTGCTTGGTATGCAGCTGAGTTCCGACGCATCCATGCCGCGCATCTACGAACTTTATGTCAATTTGCAGGATTACGGATATATCGGCGGTGGGACAGATCGACGAACCAGCGGCATCGCTCAGGCGTCGCGGGAGGCGTTTGGCGTCATGCCCGCAGGATTGAACGAGGCCCAGATGGAGTTCCTTCTGGGCAGTCCAATCCGTGTGGACAATCTGTCGCTGATTGAGGCGGCCGCTCCCATCCGGTTCGCCGAATCCCCAGCAAATTACAAATATACTCCTTATTCGGCGGCAGGATTGCCTGCGGTCGGCGGCTGGGAGATGCATAACGGCGTCCTTAACAATCAAGGCGCATATGCATCGTATATGGTGGCAAGCGGAATGTTCCCTTATGTTTCGTCCTTAAAAGGCGCCACTCCGATCAGTGCGTATAACACTTCCACTCAGGCTTGGTCGCTTAATAACTCGGGGCAGATTGCCGGCTCTTCGTCGAACTGGGCGGCGCGCTGGGATCGGCGCGGCGACATCCAAAACTTGGGTGTCCTTCCTGGCTTTACGAATTGCGCGGCGCGCGCCATTAACGATCGTGGTGATGTGGCTGGATATGCCTGGAATAATAATGCTCCTGAGGGGGAAACGGAATTCCGCGTCGTCAGCCATGCATTCCTGTGGTCGCACGGCCGGATGCGCGATTTGGGCGTGCCGCATGGATATGTCAGCAGCCGCGCCTACGCCATCAACAATCGCGGTCAGGTCGCGGGCTGGCTTCTGACTAAGTCAGGACAGACTCATGCGATGCTGTGGCAGGATGGGGTGATGCACGATCTAGGGACGTTTCCAGGGGGGCAAACAAGTGTCGTCAACGCGATTAATGACGCTGGACAGGTTGTTGGATCCTCTCAGCATCAGGGAGGTGCGGTGACTGCCTGCCTCTGGCAAAACGGACGAATACTGGACTTAGGGCGTCTGCCGGGCGACGTGTACTCGCGTGCTTTAGGGATCAACGATCTGGGTCAGATCGTGGGAGAGAGCCGCCTGGATACGAATGTGAATTACGCCGGCGGCGTGGGTTTCATCTGGGATGCGAAACACGGCATGCGCAACCTCTGGACCATCTCTACTGGTGATAAAACACCGCGAACGAAAACCGCGCACTGTACGGCGGCGGTATCCATCAACGATCAGAGTGAGATTTTGGGATACGGGTTCTATGAAGTGATCGGAGAGCCCAGACGCCACTTCTTATTAAGGCCATTAAATCATTAAGCCTTCGGCGAATATGCCGCTTCCATTCCACCATCTTGACGTTCCAGATCGCTATCGATCAGCCATAGACAAAAGGAGACCGGATTACTATGAAGACACTTCGAAAATTTCAGCCTTTAGCCCTTGCCATGCTCGTTTTAGGTTTTGCATTTCAGATATCAATCTTGACATCTGTTCCAGCTTATGCGGATGAGCAATGCGTGGCAGTCACAATGGACGAGACCACGAATCCGGAAACGCCGGCAGCGGCGCAAGCGCAAGGTCTCTCCGCTATGGCCGCCAGCAGCTGGTGTACATGGGCTTGCTCTGCGGCATGCGCCGTTGCAGTCGGCGCCGGATGCGCCACCATTAGCATTACTACTGGCGGCACCGCAGCTGTTCCGCTGGTTTTGAGCGGCGCCGCTATCGCATCCGTCGCAGCTTGCTGCGTGGCGTGTGATGCGTATTTCTGTTAGTCGATAATATCTTAGAGAGCTAACCTCATAGCGGTCTGGAACGAGATTTGCTGGAGCGTTAACTGAAAAGAGATCAGAGTGAAGTTAAGAACACACTCGAATAGGGAGGTCTGGAATTATGGCGCGGCGACTCATTATTTGTTTTGTGATTATGAACATCGGCGTTTTGTCACTCATTACTTTTCGTCATCGACCGTCTCCCGTGGCGGGGCCTAGTGCAAGAATGGCGTCAGCGGCCGTCGGTTTAGAGAATCGGCGCATTATGAGTAAGACGAATTTTCTAAAACTGAATACGGTAGTTAATGGCATGTTTAAGACGCACGCCATTACCGATAGTGATTTTGATTGGCTGATGAAATTGAACGCCGATAACTCGCTGCCAGGATCTTCGTCACAGACCGAGAGTGATCGCCACGCCCTGACATTGGTGGCTCTGGAAACCGTCGCGACTTGCACAAAGCCTGCCGAGTCGCGAAAGGACATCCTGTACGACGAGGCAATCGGCGCGCTAACTTCCAAGGATAAAGTTGGAGTGGACAAAATCTTAAGCATACGAATGATTGTGGCGCTTGACAGAGCAAAGGGGGTCCCCGCGATATTGCCGCTCGTTGACTCTCCGGTTAAGGAGGTCCGAACTACGGCGCGATGGGCGCTCAAGCAGCTCTCGACGGCGCATAAAGATGATCAATCGGTATAACCGAGCGGCGTCTCATTGACATCATTCCCTAAATTGGCATACAATGAAAAAGAAACCCATCGCCGTTATCTGTATTTGCTCGCTGATCGTGATCGCCGGAGCGTGTCTTGTGCAGTTATCACATCGAGCATCTGCGGGCGACCGTAACGCCTCCAATTTGGCGACAGTCGTACAGCTGGTTCCAAGGTCAATACAGTTAGGAACGATTGATTCCGGGTCCGTCGCCATAAAAACAATTTCGCTGAAGAACAATTCAGGAAATATTTTGAAAATTCAGCGCATCATACCCAGCTGCGGCTGTACGACGGTGAACGCCGTTCATGAGATCTCGCCGCACGGCCAGGCAACGCTGCGTGTGCGCTACGATACCTTCAAAAGAACCGGCGAGATCAACAAAATGATCAGCGTTTGGTTCAGCGGGTATGCGTCCCATTTAGAAATCCCAATTCAAGGATTTAGCTCACCCGTCTACATTGCTCCCATGAGCCTTTTTCCTAAAGATGCATTGCTTGGGCAAAAATCAACAGTCAAGTTTGAGGTTCGTCGCATTGACAACAAAATGATCAAGAACCCTCGGCTTATCTGCAAGAACCTTCAGGAGCATAGTTTCAAGCAAACGGCGGGTGGGATCGTGATTTCGGGATCCGCAGACAATATGATGCCAGGGGAAGTGGCTGCGGAAGCCCGCTTGGAATGCGACAACGCACCTGCCCTGGTTGTTCCAATCACCTATCGCGTTCGCGGTAACTATGTTTCGACGCCGGCGATGCTGAATTTCGGCGGCGTCAGCGATGGGAAAGCCGTGACGCGTGAGCTTCGCGTTTCCACTCTTTATCCTGTCGACCGCGTACGCATCGGCTTTTGTCCCCGCAGTGTAAAAATTAACCTGAAACGAGTCTCCAATAAGATGATTTCCGTGGTGGCGGTGCTGGATCCAAAAAATCTGGAGAATAACCTACTCGATTCGAAAGTCATTCTCTACTACGGCCCGAATTTCCGTGAGCCTGTTGTTATTCCGGCTTACGCGGCGGTGCTGTAACGCTTCGAGCAGTCTCATCGAATATTTCCGCGAAATCGCCGGAGAGGTCTCCCGAAAAATGGGTTCTGTCCTGGAAGTCAGCGGCCTGACGCGCAGATATGGCGCGAAAACCGCCTTGGATAATGTCAGCCTGAAGATCAATACCGGCTCCGTATTCGGTTTGATCGGGGAAAATGGCGCGGGCAAGAGCACATTCATCAAGCACCTGGTGGGTCTGCTCTCGCCTCAGCAAGGAACCGTTCGTGTTTTTGGAAAAGACCCTGTGGCGGACCCTGTGGAGGTGCTTTCAAGAATCGGCTACCTTCCCGAGGAAAATGATCTTCCCCCCTGGATGCGCGTACGCGACTTGACGGCATACATGGAGTCGTTCTATCCATCCTGGGATCGTGAGTATGCCGAGCAGTTGCGGCGCAGCTTCGGCATTGAGCCGAAGGCGCGGATTAAAGAACTGTCCAAGGGACAGAAGACACGGGTCAGCCTGATCTTTGCTCTCGCCTATCGGCCGGATTTACTAGTGCTGGACGAGCCATCCGCCGGGCTGGATCCCATACTGCGTCGCGATTTGCTGAACGCGATCGTTCGTACGATCGCGGATGAGGGCCGGACAGTCTTGTTTTCTTCCCATTCGCTGCATGAGGTAGAGCAGACTTGCGATCATGTCGCGATGATCCGCAGTGGTGTATTGGTCTTGTGTGATACTCTGCCCCGCATCAAAAACGCCCACTTCCGTATTCGTCTGCCTCAGCATAGTCCCGATCTCTCTCACAGTGGCGTCCGAGTGATCGCCGCTCAGAGTAGCGTGGACGGATACTCCGCAGTATGCTTCGGATCGCCGACAGACATGGACTTTACAATTGAAAAGAATGGTGTGAATGCCTCATGCGTCGAGCCAGTCAATTTGGAAGAAATCTTCATGGCGTATTCCGACCTCGATATGACGGATCATCTCGCGTCGCTCAAGTCGGAATGATGCGCTCGCGGGAGGACGTGAATCGAATCTTTGGGATATATCGCCTGATCATTGCACTCAATTCCCCATGGATTATTTCCTGCTGGCTGACATTGAGCGTCATGATGATAATCCTGCGCACGCATATCATTCCGCTTTCCACAATTCTCGATGATTTGCCGACGATTGTTCGAGAAATGAAGAATAACGGATCGGCCCGGTTCCTGGTGATTGGGCTGCAGGTGTTTTTCGCGTTTAGCTCGATACGGTTCGCACGGCTTGGAGGGAGCCTCAAGGAAAATGGCTCCCTCCTGTCGACACTGGTATTCCTGCGCCCGCTCAAAGCCTCGCAGCTTACCGGAGTTGTGATCGTGTTTGCGTCCTGTCACGTGATTCTTCTTTGGAGCTGTCTTGTAACGTTGGTTCTTAACCCACTGGGATTCCAGGTGGATCTTCTCCGAACCAACATGGCTCTTGCCGCTCAAGTCCCGCTGCTGCTTTCCTTGATGTGGCTTTCCGGTGTGCTGTCTTCCGCATTCAACCTTCTCATTTGTGCTCCTTACCTTCTCGCTTTTGCTGACAGCCGGGCAGCATCAACGCCAGTATGGGAGGGGGCGGGAGTATGCATTTTTGTGGTGCTCTTGGCGGCGTATGGATCCGCAGCCATTGTTGAAATGAACCGTCGCGGTGATAAATTCTTCGTTACAAATCGTCCTGTCGATCCGCACGTGATTGCCAAAACATCCGTGGACGCTCCGCGAAAGAAATTTCCTTCGCGAATGCTCGCCTATTGCTGGTTTGAACTGAATGATATGTTCTGGCAGATCATCGGGATGCCGCTCATTGCATGCTTGGTCGGCTTGCTCTTGGCGAGTTGGATTGACCCCATCGTCTGCCTGAAACTCATGGTGTTCGCGTCATTTTCAGGAGTTCTTACCTTTTCCGACATCAAGCTGCTTACCGCTGACGGCGGCCTGCGTACTTTCTGCGCCGTCCGCCCCATGCGAAATACGGAATATGCGTCCGCCATTGCTTTTATCACACTTCTGAAGATCTTGATTCCGGCATCTATTTGCGTCGTTTTTACCGCGATCTTGCTGACGGTCTCCGCTCCTCCGATGACCTTGGAGGGCGGCGAAGCATTGGGAGCAGCGCTTAGCCTTGCCCTGATTTTGCTTGTCTCATGGAAGTGCCTGATGATCAATGTGGGACTGACGCTGACGGGACGTTCCTGGGTTCGTCCCATCTTTTCTTTTTGTGTCTGCATTCTGATTCTCCTGGTTGTCATGCAGTTTTCCAAAGGCAGCCACGACATTTTGCGGTTAGCCCAATCGGGCATTGTCGGACTGGCGGCGTTGCGTGCGGCTTTTCTATGCCTGATTCTTATAGGGATGATACGTCGGAAATTGCTGAGTTCGGTCGCCGGGTTGCGAGGTGGAGCTGTCTGGCTAGCCGTGCTGCTGCTGACGTCCATCATGTTGTATGTCATTTCGTCCGCAGGACATCTTTCCGTCGTCGCGGCCATTTCTATTGTCGCCCTTACGATCCCTGGCTTTACTCTTATCACGCCAGTGTTAGCGCTGGAATGGAATCGGCGCAGATAATGCGTCACGGAATTTTACCGTACACCAAAATTCAATGAATAAGTGTCTCACTCACCCATTGCTAGCGAAATTGACGGATATTGTTTTATGTGTCTGGTTAATTATTGGCTATTTTTTACCAAATACTTATTTTTATAATTGCTCCGCCAAGTTCTTAGTTGGGTATTCTTACCTCTATGTTTCTCAAACGATAATTACCATACTTGTCATCTCCGCCGCCGCAATTTTAATGCTGCGAATCCTTCGTGAGTCTATCGGCTCATCGTCTATTCAGCTTTATTGCGGCCTCATCGCTTTTTTTGCCGTGTATATCTATGCGGCTGTTTACAAGCTATACACGGGAGGTTTAAATACTGGCGAAGTGTCTTTACTGATCGCATTTTGCATTGGACTTCTGGCGAGCCGCATTCTTAACATTTCGAATGTCATACTGATCATATGTTTATTAGGCGCCGTTCAATCTCTCTTTATGGTGTACTATTCCTTCCATCATGTTCATGTCATCGTTTCTGGAAATGTCATACGGTCCGCAGGAACATTTTCTGATCTATCGGAAATGTATGGCATTTTTGTCGTGACTATTCCTTTGGCGGCATCGATTTGTATGTCGAAGGTCCGCTCCCTTCGGATCCTGGGATTATCCTGTCTCCTTTTCCTGGTGATTGGTTTTACAATGACGTGGTATCGCGGAGCGGCGCTCGGCATTGCCGCTGGATTGATTTGGCTGTTTGCGCAATGTCCATTTTCGGCAAGAAAACGTCTTTTTATGATCCTATCAACGCTGCTCTTTCTCACTGTTGTGATGTTTGTGCGCGTTCACGATCATGTTTCCAGCAGCTCATCGACGCGCTCCATAGCAAGCCGTCAAACATTGTTTCGAGCGGGCGCTGCATCCTTTATAAAGCATCCTGTATTTGGCCTCTTGCTCTCGGATATCAACTTTCCCGTAGAGAAAAAAATACCCTATGTTGATCTTCCGACAATAAAATTGGTAAATCACCCATACAACCAGTTTTTATTCTTTTTGGACAAGATGGGCGCTATAGGATTGATATTGATGTGCTGGTTCGGATATGGGATCTTCCGGGCTCTGAGCCGGCGTCGTGAGCCTATTCCGCTCAGCATCTCCGCCGCATGGGTGGCCTTGTTAACCGCAGGCTTCACAGACACGCTGTTTGGCGTACCCTCAGCAGACCACGACACAATGAATATGCTTGTGGGGCTTCTTATTGGATTGACGCTCATTTCGAGTTCTTCGGCGGCAAACACCTTGCTGGTGTCGAATATAGACAAGAAAACGGAGTTTGGATCATGCGAACTACTTATCTCACCGTCTTTACCACGGTGACGGCTTTCATCGCCGCCTCTGCTTGCGTTCTGGCCGATGTCACGCTGGACATGCATGTTATTCCTGGCGGAGCCATGGAACAGCAGTACAAAACCATGGATGCCAAGACAAAAGAGCAGATGGCGAAAATGCTGGATTATAAAGTGTATGTCAGTAATAACAAAGTTCGGACCGACACATATCTTATGACTTCTATCCTCGATATTAAAGCCGGGAAGATGTTTGCATGCAATAATATGTCGAAATCATACTCCGAGATACCATTTAGTGGTGGGAAGTACAACGTTTTACCGGCACAAGGCAAGATCAATAGTCTCAATAACAAAGTCGTTGACACAAAAGAAATGGTGATTATTCTGGGGCATAAGACCCGGCATTACATAATAACATCACGAGATAGCGGCTCGGTAATGAGAATGGATGAATATATTGCCCAGGATTTTTCCTCACGGGATATGGCTACATTTAAAAATCCCACACAGCCAGTCTTAGGAATCCCTCTGAAGATTAAGATGGTCATTTCGGGAAAGGATATGCCTGCTGAACTCAATATGACCATGATGGCAAGGTCGATCAGCACGACTCCCATCGAGAATGGTTTTTTTAGCATCCCGAGTGATTACAAGAAGACCGACTTAGCAAGTGCGATGACCAGAAATACGAACTTACTGGTCCAGGGAACGCCCGCGCCGGATTTTACCGCCTACACAAAAGAAGGACAGGCCGTGAAGCTCTCGGACTATCGAGGTAAGGTGGTGGTGGTGGATTTCTGGGCGACATGGTGTGCTCCTTGTCAAAAAGCGATGCCACATACACAATTTCTGGCCGAGAAATATAAAAATCAAGGACTAATTGTCATTTGCGTAAATGTCTGGGATCAAAAAAATGCGTTTCTGGATTGGGTTTCCAAACATCCACAATACTCCTCACTTGTGTTTTTAAAAGATACGGCCGCCAATCGACTTGATAGCATCGCCTCTCAGTTATATAAAGCGTCCGCAATCCCTACAGCTTATGTTATCGATACAGAGGGCAAGATCGTCGCCGGTCAAGTTGGATATCGTGAGGGGGATGTCGCCCTGGAAGACGCAGTGAAATTGGCGCTGCAATAGTATCGGAATGCGCTTGTTCATTTTTGCAAAAATCAATGTCCTGCACAGAAACCAAACATTCAAATCGCGAAAATACGAAAACAGGACGGGCGAGGCCATGGATCTCTGTTCTCAGTCAGGGATATGAGGCTTGTTTTCTTGCCTGCCTGATGTTCGTGGCCAAGGATTTCCTGTTTTCGTCGTCGGCTCCGTATCCTTACGCTGTGTTTTTGGGCGTCTTCTCGGAAATTATTGTCGCTTTCTGGCTGTACAGCGCTTTCCCAATCTTACGAAGCAGCCTGCTGGGAAGTGGGATTGTACAGGAAGATGTCAAGAGAAAGAAGTATCCGAATAGCGTCGTCTTTATAGTGACCGTCGAATTGGTTGTGGCCGTTTTGGTCGCAATCGCCTGCTGTCAAAGATTTCAGTCCACGCTGCCTCCCGTCGCCGATGAGCGGATGTGGTTGGGAAACGGAATGGGGACGGCAGATTACGCACTTATCTTGCCCCTTGGCGCAAGACTGGGGCAAGAGTTCGGATGGTGTATCGCGCCGCTGCTTTGCGTCTTGGTGATCTTGGCGCTGATACTTGGCGTGGCGGCTTTGTCATTGAGTCTGCGGTGTCAGCGTACACGGAAACAGGTGATTGTGGAGTGTGTGCTCTTCTTTGTTCCCGCCTGCATACTTGCCGTCCTTTTTTCGGCCCCGGGTGTGCGTCTTTTGAATGCCCATGGTCTCCTGGAGACGTGGTTATTCTTTTCGTCCATCGCCATTCTGGGCGGCGTCGCTTTGCCGCCCATGAAGTCCGTATCCCGGGAGCAGAGACGTCAGCCTTCTCGATCCCTTGTGAATACTCGACATTCCCGATCCGTTTTGATCGGCGCCGCTCTCGTCGTGACAGTGATTTTTGTTTCCTGCGATTACTTGCTCCGCAGGGCGGTGGCGCCGTATGGCGGCAATCGCGCTCCTTCGCGGTCCTCCCAGTTTGTTTCTCTGCAAGGCGTGTCGCCGTTGATGCAGGACGCAACGATCGCGATGGAAGACCATGCGTTCAATAGGCATCATGGCTTTGATTGGATCGCAATGCACCATGCTCTGCGTGCGGATCTGCGCGAGGGGCAGATTAAAGAAGGCGGCAGCACAATCACCCAGCAGCTCGCCAAGAACCTGTTCCTAACGAATGACCGAACCATATGGCGCAAAATTGAAGAGGCGGCCTATACCTCGGAGCTAGAACGAACGCTGCCAAAATCGCGCATTCTTGAGCTCTACTTGAACACGATTGATTACGGCATGGGGCAGCGCGGAATCACGGCGGCGGCGAGCTACTATTTCCATAAGACGCCTGCTCAATTAACTTTGGCGGAGAGTGCAATTCTCGTGGGGATCGTCCCTGACCCCATGCATGAACATATCGATCCGCAGCGGCTTGTCGCGGGGCAGCATACGGCGCTTAGTCGCATGCGCTACTTTTTTCCGAAACGATATACTCAAGAAGAGTGCGATCTGGCTTCCTGGTATCCGCTGAATATGCTGACCTACCCAGATAAGGACGCCTGGGATCGAGGGGCGACCTGCCAAATCCCCGCCGATTGGCATGGCGTTAAGCTTTACTTCTTTGCGAATCCCAATGAGCCGCTGCCCATTGCTCAAGCATCCCTCTCATTGAAGAATAGATTGGCGGGCTTTCTGGAGGATGCGCATCAGCATCTGCATGTGGTGGGGATCGATCATTTGGGCGTCTATAATGACCGAAGCACGCGCCAGGAAGCGAAGGTCATTTCCGCCCATGCGTATGGGCAGGCCATTGATATCTCCGGATTTCGATTTGCGAATGGCTCGCGAGTGAGTGTGAAAGATCACGGTAATCCGAAGGTGATGGCGCGGATCACCCCGCTGGAGCTAATGCTCAATCGTCACTTTGACGCTGTCGTGGATTGGAGGGACGATCCCAAATACCATCAGACCCATTTTCACTCTGAGGTGAAAGGATCGCGTCCCACGGCGCCTCGTCCCGTCCAGGAGCCACCTGCGAAAAGCGCAGAGCAAATCACAGCGGAAATCCGTGAGGCTCGTAACTTGCCCCCGCGCATCCGTACTTGGCTCCAACAGTCCTTGGCGCATCAGATAACAGATTATTCCTGCGGAGAAGCATGCGTGGCGGCGTTGCTTTCGGATTATAAAAACAAACCCGTGACCGAAGCGGAGGTTATGAGGGAACTCGGCTCCGAAAACGCCCGCGGCGCGGGGAGCGATGAATTGATCCGAGCGCTCAAGGCGCATGGTGAGACAGTAGCCTCCAGCATGCTGTCGCCAGATGAGCTTTTAGATCGTGTCAGTCGCACGGGCATACCAGTCATAGTCCATTTAATGCGTCCTGCAGGACATTGGATCGTGGTCGTGGGCGAGTGGGGGGGCTACTTTCTGATCGAAGACCCGCAGCGCGGTAATGTGCTAATGCCGAGAAACGAATTCTACGCTCGTTTCGATGGCGAGACAGTCAGTATCGAACGAGTGAAATAATGAATATCCGAATTTCCATTCTGCTGCTTGCAGTCCTTTTATTGCTTTTCGGCTTAGGGATTTCTACCAAGATGAGACGCAATGAAACTCCTGATGTGCAGGTTGCGGGAGGACTGATTTATGACGCGGGAGCGATTCCCGGCGACCGCCCTTTGATGCATACGTTTCAATTGACCAATCCGCACAGCTTTCCTGTTGGCTTGTCGATTGTGACGACAGGATGCGAATGCACGACCGCCACTGTTTCCGCTCCTACCATTCCGCCGCATGGTCAAGCTGATGTAATCGTGCGTGTGACACTCGAAGACACGAAGGACATTTCTTCTGGCTTGTGCTTCGCTGTCACACATGGCGATAAGCGAGTGGAAAACTGGCTGCTAATCACGGGACATGTGGGGCGTGTCGCGTCGAGTAATAAGAAACGATGACTTTCATAGGATTTACTCCACATCCGAATTTGTGACTGGTGACGGCGCTGCGTTCAATGCTGATTGGAGAAGTCATAAACTTCTTCTCCATGCTGGTAAATTGCATCACCGCCGTGAACGATGAAAAAACTGTCTGTGATTTCAATCGACGGCTCGTGATCTCCGTTTGCCCCAAGAAGCACATGGCAGCTTTCGCCGGGAGATAGCTCTAAACCCATGCCCCAGGGTTCGATCAGTACTGACATAGGAACGGCGTGGTGGTTCTTTAGAACGATCCAGCCCTGGGCTGCGGGAAAGCTTGTTCGTGTTTTGGGATATGCTTGCATCGCTGTTTTGTGATTGACGATTGGCGAACTCGTTCCATAACCTGTTCGCGCTGCCGTATTTTGCCGGTGAAAAACTTTTGCTTGCCGCCTTCATGATACACCACGGCGAACTCATCGTCGTCGCCTCTCAGGACCCCGGGACTAAGAAATTCCAGCCAATACCCCTCCTTTTGTCGTCGCCGTCGTTCTTTCAAGATTGCTCGACGGATCAACAGCGCTGTTGTGGCGATCATGAGAAGACCTAATGGGAAATGACGCCAAAGCCAGGCGCTGGCGCTCATCGTCGCCGCTGTTATCCAGATACGCAGGAACCCACGGGTAAATTTCTCGCTCATAAAATTACTCATAGTAGAAGTATCAAAGGCAGATCATTGTTAGTGTTTATTTTACATTATGTAGTAGCGTCAGACAATTGTCAATGGTGTTGGCAGGAATCCGCCTGAGTATGCCGAATTGGGTCGGTGACGCCGATGAGGAGAATTTGAGAATGCAATATACGAACCTGGGCCGCACGGGCCTGAAAGTCAGCCGCCTTTGTCTGGGCACGATGAACTTCGGCCCCGTTACTCCGGAGCCGGATAGCTTCGCCATTATGGACCGCGCTCTGGAGCACGGGATCAACTTCTTCGATACCGCCGATGTGTACGGATGGAAGAAGGGCGAGGGCGTGACCGAGCAGATCATTGGTCGCTGGTTCGCGCAGGGTGGAGGCCGCCGCGAGAAGACGGTGATCGCGACGAAAGTCTATGGAGACATGGGCGATGTATCGATGGGGATGGGCGAGTGGCCGAACACGTCGCGTTTGAGCAAGCTGCATATTCGGCGGGCGCTCGACAAGAGCCTGCAGCGCCTTCAGACGGACTACATCGATTTGTATCAAATGCACCATGTCTGGCGCGATTCGAGCTGGGAGGAGATCTGGGAGGCTTTTGAACTGGCTTACCAGCAAGGCAAGGTGCTTTACTTCGGCAGCAGCAACTTCGCCGGATGGCATATCGCGCAGGCGAACGAAGCGGCGCGGCGCCGCAATTTCCTGGGCTTGGTCTCCGAGCAGAGCAAGTACAGCCTGGTGCAGCGCGATATTGAGCGCGAGGTCATTCCGGCGGCTGAGTTCTACGGCCTGGGTGTGATCCCGTGGTCGCCGCTTGGCGGCGGATTACTGGGCGGGGTGCTGCAAAAGATTACCGAGGGGCGCCGCGCGTCGGAAGATATGCAGAAACAGATCGAAGCGCGGCGGCCGCAATTGGAGAAGTGGGAAGCGCTCTGCGCGGAGCTGGGCGAAAAGCCGGCGGACGTGGCGCTGGCGTGGATGCTGCAAAACCCGGTCATCACCGCGCCGATCATTGGGCCGCGCACGCTGGATCAGCTCGACGGCTCTCTGCGCGCATTGGAGATCAAGATCTCCGACGAGACGAACGGCAAACTCAATGAGCTGTTCCCAGGATACAAGACATCGCCGGAAGACTACGCCTGGTAATTCCGAATAGTCGACTGAATTGTGGAATCGAAAAGCAAGCGGACGGAGGTATTATTACCTCACGTCCGCTTTTTTGTGACCGACTATACAATTCGTCTCTCTGCTGTTTGGAAAAACGAGCGTCTCGCTTCTGGAGTAACAATCATATGCGCTTCCATACTTGCTTTCGTTCCATGGTCCTCGCTGGTTTGCTGGCTTCTGCTCTGTCGCCGGTCAGCGCCTTTGGGGCGCGTCTGATCACGGTCAATGTCGAGTGGAGATTGGACGCCGGCGCCGCGCCGGCCCCGAGCATCACGGGCGCGCCTGCGGCAAGCGCCTCGGTCGGGGTGGGGAAGACATCTGCTGGGACGAAGGCCGGCGGTGTAGGCGATAAGGGGGCTTCGCTGAGCGTCACAGTCGCCGAAGACGCGCTGGGTTCCGCGACTTACCATTCGGCGACGTTCGGGGATTTGCTGGTCACGGTCCGTCCTCACGTCAACGCCAGCGGTTCGGTATTCGCCAATATCCTCGTTCGCCGCACCTTCGAAAGCGCGAAGACCGAAGTCTCCACGTCACAAAACTTCAATGGCCCCGCGTTCGTGCTCCTCGGTCGTACATCGTTCTCGCCCCCGTTCGCCAGCCCCGGTCAGGTCTACGCCACGGCAAGGATCGCAAAGGACTTCAAAGACCCATTCGCGCCGAACCCGACGCTGGGGAGCGGCGAGGCGAAGTAACCTATCCCCGCGCTTCGCGAGAAGCTTCCCCCCAATTCGTGTGGGTGTTTGGCCCCTCCGCCCCACAGATTTAGGATAGCCCCTCCGCCCCAATTCTGGGGGGCCGGAAAATGCCACTCTCCGAAATCTGGTCCCCCAGAATTGGGGCGGAGGGGCCATCTTCTCCCGGGGCGGAGGGGCCAAACACCCACACGAATTGGGGCGGAGGGGCTATCCGATTCCCTTCACTACTTCGCCCAAAGCTTCACAATCTCACGTTCCCGCTGCGCCCACTGCGCCTGCCGCGCCGGGTCAGGGACAAACGTCGAGACATCGGCCGAGCGGCGGGAGACTTCGCGCGCCTGTGTCCAGTCGGTTACGGCTCCGGAGGCCACCAGCTGGCCGAGGGCGTTGCCGAGCGCTGTGGCTTCGGACGGGCCTGACTTGACAGTCACGCCGCAGGCGTCGGCGGTCCATTGGTTGAGCAAAAGATTCTGCGAACCGCCGCCGATCACATGGAGCACGTCGAACTCCTCGCCGAGCAAGCGTCCGAGATCGCGCAGGGACAGTCGATACGCCATCGCCAGGCTTTCCAGGCAGCAGCGGATCAAAGCCCCGGCGTCGGCCGGCAGCGTTTGGCCGGTTTCAGCGCAGGCGGCTCGAATCTCTTCCGCCATGTCGGCGGGGGCCAGAAATCGCGGGGCGACGGCGTCGATGAGCGGACCGTCGGGGCGCGCGGCTTCCGCGAGCGTGACCAACTCAGGATAAGTAAATTGTCGTCCGGTGGTTTTCGCCAGCGAGCGTCGACATTCCTGCACCAGCCAGAGCCCCATGATGTTTTTCAGGAAACGTGTCGTTCCCGCAACGCCGCCTTCATTGCTGAATCCCCGCTTCATGGCTTCGCGGCTCAGCACCGGAGCGGGAAGTTCGGCGCCAAGCAGAGACCAGGTGCCGGAGGAAAGAAAGGCCCACCGCTCCCCCGACTTCACGGGCGTGGCGGCGACGGCGCTTGCGGTGTCGTGCGTGCCTGGCGCATAAACAGGAATCCCACCAAGCGTCTCGCCGACACGCGATCCAGGAGAAACGACTTCGCCGAGAAAGTGTGAGGGAAGGCCGAGGCGATCCAACAGATCCGTGTTCCAGCCGCCGACGCCGGGGCGCTGCATCTGCGTGGTGCTGGCGTTCGTGCCCTCAACGACTAAGGAGCGCTTGCCGGTCAGGACGTTGTGCAGCAGATCGGGGATCAAAAGAAGCCGGCGCGCGCGGTCCAAAACTTCCGGGCTGTCTTTCTGACGCGCGGCAATCTGGTAAAGGGTATTAAAAGAAAGAGGCTGAATGCCGGTGGCGTCCCATAGCTCCTCGCGGGTGATGCGCGACAGGACATCTTCATGTGCGGCGGCGTGGGAGAGATCGCGATACGCGACCGGCGGCGCCAGCAAAACGCCGTCGGCGTTCAGAAAGCCGTGGTCCACGCCCCAGCTGTCCACGCCGACGCCATGCAGAGCGCCGTCACCGCTCGCCTTGGTCAAGAGAGCCTCAACTTCACCGCCGATGCGCGCAAAGTCCCAGCGGCGCACACCGTCCGGGCCCAGGTCCTCGCGGCCGCGCCCCGTCTCAAAGCGACCGATCTCGCTGAGGGCCACGCGTTCTCCATCGAACTCCGCCACCACCCCGCGCCCGCTCTCCGCCCCCAAATCCACCGCCAAAAATCGTTGAGACGCCACTCAATTGCTCCTTAGTCGTCCATAAGTCATCCAGAATGCACTAACCTATTATGTCATACATTCCGCCCGTTTATCCATAATTTCCTTTTGATTTTTGAATAGTTTGTTGACAGTTTATATAAAATCAGATATAATCAAACACAAACCCAAACATTAGTGTGGGGATTTTGGAGGATTTTGTATGCCGATCAACCGGTGGGATAACGCCGTAGCGCAGCCGCTTCAGGGCGTTGAAGAACTCAGATATCGCTCGAATCTCTTGGGACAAGACCGGACCGTCTGCAACTGGGGCGGCGGCAACACGTCCTTCAAGACGACCGGCACGGACTTCCGTGGCCGTCCCGTCAATATTATGTGGGTCAAGGGCAGCGGCTCGGACCTGGCCGACGCCACCGCGAAGAACTTCACCGCGCTGGACCTCGACGACGTTCTGCCCCTCTTTGAGCGTGAAGAGATGGTCGACGAAGAGATGGTCGCTTACCTCACGCAGTGCATGATCGATCCGAAGCATCCGCGTATGTCGATCGAAACCCTGCTGCATGCCTTCCTCCCTTATCCCCATGTGGATCACGCGCATCCCGACGCCATTATCAGCATCTGCTGCGCCGACAACGGCAAGGAAGTTGCCAAGGAGATCTGGGGCGACAAGTTCGTCTGGGTCGATTATATCCGACCTGGCTTTACTTTGTCCAAGCAAATCGCGCAGGGCGTCAAAGATAACCCGAACGCCGAACTGGTCCTGATGGCGAAGCATGGCCTCGTCACCTGGGGCGAGACTTCGGAAGAAGCGTATCATAAGACGATTGCGACGATCCAGCAGGCTGAAGACTACATCGCCGAGCGCGTCACGAAATTGGGCGACGGCCTGTTCGGCGGCGCCAAGCATCAGGCGCTGGACGCCGACAAGCGCCGCGAGATCGCCGCGCAGGTCTTCCCAGTCATCCGCGGCTTAGTCGGCAAAGACGCCCGCATGATCCTAAACTACGACGACAACGAGAAGGTCCTCCAGTTCGTCAACAGCCAGGACGCCGGCAAGCTGGGCGAAATTGGCGCCGCCTGCCCAGACCACCTCGTCCACACCAAACGCACTCCCCTGCTCGTCGACTGGAACCCGGCCACCGGCGACGTCGAAGCATTAAAAGCCGCTCTCGCGACCGGCATTGCCGCTTACAATATCGATTACAAGTCGTACTTCGATACGAACAAGATCGAAGGCGACGTGATGTCGGCCCCGCCGCCGCGCGTGATCTTGATCCCCGGCATCGGTCTGGTCAGCACCGGCAAGACGAAGGCCGTTTCGGAAGTCAGCACCGCCCTTTACAATCGCGCCATCGCCGTCATGACCGGCAGCACCGCGCTCGGCAACTTCATCTCCCTCTCGCCCGCTGAGTCCTTCGCGGTCGAGTACTGGCCGCTGGAGCTCTACAAGATGAGCCTGGCGCCCGCGGAAGTCGAGTTCTCTCGCCAGATCGCCTTCATCACGGGCGGCGGCGGCGGCATCGGCAGCGCCACGGCGCGTGTGCTGGTCAAGAGCGGCGCGCACGTCGTGCTCGCCGACATCAATCTGGAGACGGCGCAGGCCGCCGCCGATGAGCTGAACAAGAAGGCCGGCGCAGGCCGCGCGGTCGCCGTCAAGCTGGACGTCACCGACGAAGAGCAGGTTCTGAAGGCTTACCAAGACGCCATTCTCGCCTACGGCGGGGTGGACGTCATCGTCAACAACGCCGGCCTCGCGACTTCCAGCCCGTTCGATCAGACAACACTCAAGGAGTGGAACCTGAACAACAACGTGCTGAGCACCGGCTACTTCCTGGTGGCCCGCGAAGCCTTCAAGATTATGAAGGCGCAGGCCACGGGCGGATCGATGGTGTTCGTCGGCTCCAAGAACAGCGTCTACGCCGGTAAGAACGCGGCCGCTTACAGCACCGCAAAGGCCGCCGAGCTGCACCTGGCCCGCTGCATCGCCGCCGAGGGCGGCGAGTTCGGCATCCGGGTGAACACGGTCCTTCCCGACGCCGTCCTTTCGGGCTCGGCGATCTGGAACTCCGGATGGCGCAACGAGCGCGCCGCCGCCTACAACATCAACCCGGATCAGCTGGAAGAGTACTACCGCAAGCGCACCACGCTTCTGGTGAACATTCTGCCGGAAGATATCGCAAACTCGATCGCCTTCCTGGCCGGCTCGCAGGCCGCAAAGACCACAGGCTGCTTCATTACAGTAGACGGCGGCGTCCCCGCCGCATTCTCACGGTAATCTAGTCTGAGATATCGACGCACTAACAGTGAGGTTAAATGCTGATATGACCCGTACCGTACTCATCGCTGTTTTCGGGGCGCTCTGCGCCACGCTGCTAACCACGGGATGCGAGGCCGCGCGTCGGAAACCCGACGCCAAGCCGCTCACCCTTTGGTATCCACAGCCGGCCAAGGTCTGGATGACTGAAGCCCTGCCGATCGGCAACGGCCGCCTCGGCGGCATGCTGTTCGGCGGTCTGGACAGCGAACACATCCAGTTCAACGAGGACAGCCTCTGGACCGGCGATGAGCACGAGACGGGCGCGTATCAAGCATTTGGCGATCTGTTCTTCGATCTCGGACACGACGCCGCGACGAACTATCGCCGCGAGTTAGACATTGCGCACGCCGTTCACAAGGTCAGCTATGACTTGAACGGCGTGCACTACACCCGCGAAGCTTTTTCCAGCCATCCCGCCGAAGTGCTCGTCGTGCGCTTCACGGCAAGCAAGCCCGGCCAGTACACTGGCCTGATCCGTATGACAGACATGCACAGCGGCAAGATCACCGCAACGGCAAGTCGTCTGACCGATGTCGGCGCGCTCGACAACCATATGAAGTACGAGGCGCAGGCGCTTGTCCAAAATAAGGGCGGCGCGGTGCGCGAAGACGCGGCGGGGATCCATGTGGATCACGCGGACAGCGTCACGATTATTTTAGGCGCCGGCACGGACTTCCTGCAAAACGCCGGCAAGGGCTGGCGCGGCGACGATCCTCATGCGCGCGTTGCCGCTCAAGTCGATTCGGCGGCAAAGATAAGTTTTGATTCTCTGCGCAAGGCGCATATCGCCAACTATGAGAAGCTTTTCCAGAAAATGACGATTGATCTGGGCGCTTCGGACACGAGCGTCGCCGCTCAGGATACGGCGGCCCGTCTCGCCGCCTACTCCAAAGGACACGATCCGGAATTAGAGTCGCTGTTCTTCCAGTACGGCCGCTATCTGATGATCTCGTCGTCGCGCCCCGGCGGACTGCCGACCAACCTTCAGGGCATCTGGAACGACAGCAATAATCCGCCGTGGCGCTCGGATTATCATGCGGACATCAACGTCCAGATGAATTATTGGTTCACGGACCTGGCCAATCTGTCCGAAAGCTTCGATCCGATGTTCCAGTGGGTGGACAGCACACGCGGCGTTCGCACCAAGCAGACACAAGAAGAGTATCATGTGCGCGGCTGGACCACGCGCGCCGAAAACGGCGTCTTCGGCGGCTCGACCTGGTCCTGGATCCCTGCCGCCAATGCCTGGCTTTGCCAGAACCTTTGGGATCACTACGCTTATACACAAGACAAAGCCTATCTTGCGAAGCTCTATCCGATCCTGAAAGAAGTTTGCAATTACTGGGAAGACCGTCTGAAAGCGCAGCCCGACGGAACGCTCGTCATCCCCAACGGCTGGTCGCCAGAGCACGGCCCGAATGAAGACGGCGTCTCCTTCGATCAAGAGTTGGTCTGGGACGTTTTCAATAACTATGTCGCCGCCAGCAAAGATTTGAACGTGGACGCCGATTATCGCGCCAAGATCCAGGGCATGCGCGACAAGCTGCTGGTCCCCAAAATCGGCAAGTGGGGTCAGCTTCAGGAGTGGATGGTGGACCGCGACGATCCGACCGACAAGCACCGCCACGTCTCGCATCTGGTCGGCCTGTACCCTGGCAACCAGTTCTCGCCGCGCACGACGCCCGCCTTGGCCGAAGCCGCAAAAGTCTCGCTCAATGGACGCGGCGACGAAAGCACCGGCTGGGCGATGGCCTGGCGCATCAACCTGTGGGCGCGCCTGCTCGATGGCGACCACGCCTACAAGCTGCTGCACAACCAATTGACGCTCGCCGGCTCACAGGGCATGGACTATATGGAAGGCGGCGGCACATATCCGAACATGTTCGACGCCCACCCACCTTTCCAGATCGACGGCAACTTCGGCGGCCCCGCCGGCATCGCCGAGATGCTGCTGCAAAGCCAAACGGGCGTGATCGACCTTCTACCTGCCCTTCCCTCGGTATGGCCGACAGGCTCGGTGACAGGATTGAAAGCGCGCGGCGGCTACGAAGTCGATCTGACCTGGGCTGGCGGCAAGCTTCAAAGCGCATCACTGAAGAGCCACACCAATCGCGTCACACAACTGCGCACCGCGCAGCCGGTGACGGTGACGTGTGACGGTCGCAATGTCGAGGCCAAGCCGCTGGGCGACGGCGTGATCGAGTTCGCCGCCAAGGCGGGGAAGAGTTATACGATCCACCCCGCTTCCTAAACGTCACCAGGTGGCATGCCGGCGGCTTTGCGCAGGCATGTTCGTCGATCGAGAAGAAACGCAACGTTCCACTTCGTACGCAATACATGCCTGCGCAGAGCCGCCGGCATGCCACCCAGTAGTCGAGGACCGAACCAATCGTATACGATCAGGTATCATAACACCACTATGCTAGTCGCCGAACGTCATCGCGAGATTATCGCGCTGGTCGATAAAGAAAAAAGTGTCCGCGTTGCGGGACTCGCCAAACTGTTCCAAGTCACCGAAGAAACTATTCGGCGGGATTTGGAGAAGCTGGAGGCCGAAGGTGTCCTGCTGCGCAGTCACGGCGGCGCCGTGTCCATTCGGAGCGGAGGGCGCGAGGCGTCGTATTCCGAGCGTGAGGTGAGCTTTGCGTCGGAGAAGTCGGCAATCGCTCGCGAGGCCGTGCGCCTGATCGAAGAGGGCGACACAATCATCATCGACGCCAGCACGACCGCGTGGCAGATGACCAAGCTGCTTCCAGATATGCCGCTGACCGTGGTGACCAACGCGATGCAGGTCTGTATTGAACTCGCCAACCGGCCGCGTATTCGGGTCATCTGCACCGGAGGATCGCTGAGCGCGCCCTCGCTTTCGTTCACCGGCGCACGCGCCGAACTGGCGCTGGCAGAGTATCACGTCAACCGTCTGTTCTTCTCGTGCACGGGCGTCGATCTCGAACATGGGCTCAGCGACGTCAACGAGGCGCAGGCGACATTAAAGCAAAAGATGATGTCGATCGCGGACCGTTCCTATCTGCTGGTCGATAAGAGCAAATTCGGCGTCAAGGCGCTGAAACGATTTGGCGGCCTCGGCGATGTCGACGAGGTGATCACGAACACGGGCGTCGAACCGGCGACCGTGCAGGAAATCACCGCGCTGGGCGTGACCGTGACTGCGGCGAAATAGTAGAGTAGTATTATGCGCGTCACTCTGTTTATTACCTGTCTGGTGGACCAGTTCTACCCCAATGTCGGCGTCAGTATGGTCCGCCTGCTGCGCCGCTATGGCTGCGAAGTCGAATTCCCACAATCGCAAACCTGCTGCGGGCAGCCCGCGTTCAACAGCGGCTACGTCCGCGAAGCGCGCGAAGTGGCGACGAATCAGCTGAACGCCTTCGAGGGCGCCGAATACGTCGTCTCACCCTCGGGCTCATGCAGCGGCATGATCCACCACTACTATCACGAGCTCTTCGCCGACGATCCCAAGCTGTCCGCCCGCGCCGACGCGCTCGCGGCCAAGACCTACGAGTTCTCCCAGTTCCTGGTGAACGTCCTCGGCGTTACCGACGTCGGCGCCGTCTGCCCGCACACCGTCACTTATCATCCTGCCTGCCACGGCTCACGGATTCTCGGGATCAAAAACGAACCGATGGCGCTTCTGCAAAACGTCGAGGGGATTACTCTGCTCCCTCTCGCCAAAGCTGAGGACTGCTGCGGCTTCGGCGGCGCCTTCTCCGTGAAGCTCGGCGACATCTCCGGCGCGATGGTGAACGAAAAAGTCGATCACATTGGCGAGGCCGACGCGGACTTTTTGGTGAGCGGCGATATGGGATGCCTGATGAACATGGGCGGCCAGATGAAGAAGCGGGGACTGAAAACGGAGCCGCTGCACCTGGCGGAGTTTTTGTATCGGTTTAGCAGTTAGATCAAAGGCGCCTTGCCTTAGTTTTAATTCGTTTTCGACGCCATTGGCGTCCCAACATCCAGCGCATAGCAAGGAATACACCATGGCGCAAACAAAATCCACACTCAAACAGCGAGCGAACGTCGCCTTCCAGGATGACTTCCTGCGCAAAGCCGTGCGCTTCACCGCCGACCGCCTGCGTGGACGCAAGGCGGACAGCACCGGGGCGCTGGGCGACTGGGAAGAGTGGCGCGAGCGCGGCCGCGCCATCCGCTCGCACGTCATTGAAAACTTAGACTACTATCTGGATCAGTTTATCCGAAACGCCGAGAAGCGCGGGATCCACGTCCATTTCGCGAAGAACACGGAAGAGGCGATTGCGATCTCGTTGAAGATCGCTAAGGACAAGAACACCAAGCTGGTCGCCAAGTCCAAGAGCATGGTGTCGGAAGAGATCCATCTCAATCACCACTTCGAAGAACAGGGCATCGAATGCCTGGAGACGGACCTGGGCGAGTGGATCGTGCAGCTCGCGCATGAAACGCCGTCGCATATTATCATCCCTGCCATCCATAAGAACCGTTTCCAAGTTCAAGAGCTGTTCGAGAAGGAAAGCGGTGAGAAGCTTTCGTCCGATACGAAAGTTCTCGCGGGATACGCGCGGCGTAAGCTCCGGCAGCGCTTCGCCGAAGCGGAGATCGGCCTGACGGGATGTAACTTCGCCCTCGCCGAAAGCGGGTCCGTCGTGCTCTTCAGCAACGAGGGCAACGCGCGTATGGTGACGACGCTCCCCAAAACCCACATCGTGATGATGGGCATGGAGCGGATCATCCCGTCCTGGGAAGATTTGGAAGTGATGGCCAATCTCCTGCCGCGCAGCGCCACGGGCCAGAAGATCACCGTCTACATGACCGCTCTTTCGGGGCCACGCCGCGCCGGAGAAGTGGACGGTCCCGAGGATGTCCACATTATCATTCTGGACAACGGGCGCTCGGCAATTTTGGGCGACGACGAGTTCCAGGAAGTGCTGAACTGTATTCGATGCGGCGCCTGTCTCAACGTCTGCCCCGTATATCGCCAGGTCGGCGGGCATACCTATGGCGGCACGTACAGCGGGCCGATCGGCGCGGTCATCACGCCGCTTCTGATGGAAGATAAAAAACAGTGGGGCGAGCTGGCCTACGCCTCCAGCCTTTGCGGCGCATGTCACGAAGCCTGTCCCGTCAAAATCCCCCTGCACGACATGCTCGTACATCTACGCCGACGCTACGTGGAGGCAGGGTTCACGCCGCTCACCGAACGCATGGCGTACAAAGGCTTCGCCGCCGGGTTCAAGAGCGCGGGCGCATACAAGCTGGCGGGCAAGTCCGCGCGCTGGGTGCAATTGACCATGATGGGCGATGAAAAAGAAGAGTCCGTCCTGGCGAAGAACACACCGATGCACGGCTGGACCAAGTACCGCACGCTGCCCGAGCCGACCAAGAAGGCCTTCCGGGACCGCTGGGCCGACCTCGCCGCCGAGCCGCCGCAGGCCCCGCGCGGACAAAAGCCGAAGAAAGAGACCGAGTAAATGGAGCGAGACCAGCTTTTCCAGCGCATCGCCGACCGCCTCGGCCGGCCGATGCCCGCCGCGCCGCCCGTCCGTGAAGTGCGCGGCGTCTCCGAGACCTACGCAAACGCTCCTTACGGCGCCGACGCCGGGACCGTGGATCGTGTGACCCGATTTGCCTCCGAGCTCGACGCCCTCGGCGGGCACGCCACGATCGTCGACACTCCGGCCGCCGCATCCCAGGCGCTCAAAAATCTGCTGGATGAACTGACCCCGGACACGATTATCACCTGGGAGCGTCAGGATTTCGCCGACTTCGATTTGGAATGGCTCTGGGACGAGCGCCACGCCCGTTCCTGGGTCGCAGAAAATCCCAAGACCGAAGAAGCCTCTCTGGCGGAGGCCGCCGAGCGCGCCGACATCGGCGTAACCCTCACCGACGCCGCCATCGCCAACACCGGCACCCTCGTGCTCTGGACCACCCCAAAGCACGCCCGCAGCGTCAGCTTATTGCCAACCGCACACATCGCGATTGTCCGCGAATCGCAGATCGTGGATCGCATGGGCGAAGCGCTCGCCAAAGTGACCGCGCTCGCGCATGGCGATGTGCCGTCGTCGGTGCATTTTATTACGGGACCTAGTCGGTCGTCGGATATTGAGAATGACCTGAGTATCGGGGTGCACGGGCCAGCGGCGCTCTATGCGATTCTGTGCCGGGGGTGCTGAGGGGGGATTTTGCGGCGTACAGAACGCACATAATGCAGCCCTCGCAACGCTACAATAACGGCAATCCTAAAATAGACCATTATTAAAAATGCACGATAGCGCCGTTTATCATGCCCGGATTAGAACCCGGGTATAAAACCCGGGCCTTGGGAGCGGCTTCGCCGCTAGCCGTCCGTTCCGGACGGAGGATTGTGGGACAGGGCCTCAATGTTCTCGACAGAAGCCCATAGTTTGTTTGCAGAATGATGCATCTTCTGATTTTGAATATAGCCGATAACTCTTGCGCATTGTTTTTGACTGAAGCTAAAAACACCATAACCTTCCTGCCATCCAAAGAATTCACCCTCATCGATACGATTGCGCACCAGTGTCGAGGAAACGCCTTTTACTTGCTGCATGAGTTGCGCGATAGATATCGTCGTGGGAAACGAAATAGCCAAATGCATATGATCCGACATACCACCGATCGCTAAAACCTGGCAATTCATTTTTTGACAGACATCTTCGATGCAGCGATAAATATCAGGCTCCATCGTATCCAAGATCAACGGATTTCTCTGATAGGTCGCCCAAACCAGATGCAAATAAACGTTTACTGTATTACGTTTCACATACGCCATCAATCCACTCCGCTCCAATCACAAACGCCAACGCCATAATCTCTTCCGTCCGGAACGGATGGCTAGCGCGCAGCGCTCCCAAGGCCTGGGTTTTATACCCGGGTTCTAATCCAGGCTTTCAACCAATTATACCGCCCGCCCGCTTCACACCCAATCTTGACTCCCACCCCGAAAAACAGGTATACTTTCCGCTAATATCTTGTCCAGGGCGGAACTCCATGATCATCATCCTCTCGTCACAGGCGACGAAAGACAATCTTTCACACGTAATGCAGATGCTCGAAGATCGCGGCTACGCCGTGCATCTTTCGGAAGGCGTCGAGCGCACCATTGTCGGCGCGGTCGGCGTTCCCGCCGACCCCACGCAGAAGGCGGCGGTCATGGAGCAGTTTGAAGCCCTGGCCTATGTCGAGAAAGTCGTTTCTGTCTCCAAGCCGTATAAAGTCGTCAACAAGGCGTTCCATCCAGAACCCACGATCATTGATGTTCGCGGCATCAAGATCGGCGATCCGACGGCAATTATCATGATGGCCGGTCCGTGCACCGTCGAAACCGAAGACCAGCTCATGGTCGCCGCGCGCGCCGTCAAGGCCGCCGGCGCCACGATCCTGCGCGGCGGCGCGTTCAAGCCGAGCACCAGTCCCTACTCGTTCCATGGACATGGCGAGGCGGCCCTGAAGATGCTGGCGGCGGCGCGCGAAGAGCTGAACATGCCGATCATCACGGAAGTCATGGACGTTCGCGATGTCGAGATGGTTTGCCAGTACGCCGACATTCTCCAGATCGGCACGCGCAACATGGCGAACTTCAGCCTGCTGAACGAAGTCGGCAAGACCCAGACCCCGGTCATGCTGAAGCGCGGCATGGCGGCGACGATCGAAGAGTGGCTCCAGGCCGCCGAATACATCGCGAACCAGGGCAACAAGAATATCATGCTCTGCGAGCGCGGCATCCGGACGTTCGAGACCTACACGCGCAACACCTTCGACATCAACGCGATCCCCGCATTGAAAGAGCTTTCGCACCTGCCCGTGATCGCCGACCCATCGCATGCGACCGGCAAGGCGAGCCTGGTCAGCGCGGTCTCCCGCGCGGCGGTCGCCGCCGGCGCGGACGGCCTGATCATCGAAGTCCATCACAACCCGGAGAAGGCGCTGAAGGACGGCGCGCAGTCGCTGCTGCCGACCGCATTCGAGAAGCTGATGGCCGATCTCGCTCCGATTTGCGCCGCCGTCGGACGCAGCCTCTAAGCCTATGAGTGGAGAAGGAAGCTTTCCCACCCGTTTCGGAACCGTGGCGATCGTGGGGGTCGGCCTGATGGGCGGCTCCCTCGGTCTGGCTCTCCGTCAGCGCCGCCTCGCGCATCGGGTGATCGGTATCGGCCGCGACGCCGCCCGCCTCTCGCACGCCGTCGCCCTCGGCGCCATCGATAGCTTTCAAACCGACATCGCCGTGGGCGTCGAAGACGCCGACGTTGTCGTCCTCTGCTCCACCATCGGCCACATCCTCGAAGTCCTGCCCGGCGTGCTCAGCGCTATCAAGCCCGGCGCCGTCGTCACCGATGTCGGCAGCACCAAGACGACGATCGTCGAAGCCGCCGCAGCCTTCCCAAATTTTGTCGGCGGACACCCGATGGCCGGCTCCGAGCGCGGCGGCGTCGAAGCCGCCACCGCCCTGCTCTACCAGGAAGCCACTTGGGCCATTACTCCTACCGACACGACCGATCCCGCCGCCCTGCGCATTGTCACAGCCTTAGCCCAGGAAATTGGCGCGACGACGCTCTTACTTGATCCCAAGTCCCACGACGCCATGGTGGCGGTCACCAGCCACCTCCCTCACGTCCTGGCCACCTCCCTCATGCGCAGCGCCGCCCTCGCAACCCAAACCCTACCCCAAACCCCACGCCTCTCCGCCGGCAGCTTCGCCGACATGACCCGCGTCTCCGCCTCCCCCGCCCCCATCTGGCGCGACATCTGCCTCACCAACCGCGACGCCATCCTGGCCGCGATTGCAAGTTTCCGTGGAGAGCTGGACGCGCTGGAGAAGGCGATTGCGAACAGCGACACAGCAGCAATTGAAGAACTTTTCGCAGGCGGAGCCGAAGCCAAGAACGAATGGGGCGCGGAGCGCTAGACCAATGCAAAGCAAAGCCCCCCGAGGACTTCCATGAAGTCTTCAGGGGGCTTTGGTACGTAAGGTATTGGGGTGTTAAGGAACCCAGACAGTGCATCCACTCATCGACTGACCTTCGGGGACAATATTCGGTGTGATGGGCAACGCTTGATCCATTTGGGCTGGTGTTGGAGCGGCCCCACTCGCCGGGACAGGAAGAACTGGGCTAATCTTCACATGACCATCGAAATACAGAAAATTCGCACGCCCCGTATGGCGAGAAATGCCATGATCTGAGTTCACCAATCGCCATCCTTCACACCACAAGGAATAATCTGCATTCAATCCATTACCTGTCGTAGCGTTTGTTGGCGCTTTGTTGGCGTCGGTTCCACTGGTGCTCCCGTCCGCCGCCAATATTGTTACCGATGGAGCAGGAATAGCCGCTAGTGACTGAAGCGACGAGTAATTATTAGCGACATAACTACTAGCGTTTGGCTGAATGTCGTCAGGGCAACGATAGACACCAGCGCTTTTGACGTAAGGGTAGATGGCGTAAGGCCAATATTGCAATGCGCCGGCATTAATATTATTATTTGTGCCGTTAATGGCGGGAAACATCTCGTCGTTGTCCTGCACATACTGGGCAAACCCTAGACCGATCTGGCGCAGGTTGCTGTTGCAGCTAATCTGGCGGGCCTTCTCGCGGGCTTTGGCGAAGACGGGGAAGAGTATAGCGGCGAGAATCGCGATAATAGCGATCACAACGAGTAGTTCGATGAGAGTAAAACCTAACGCGGTATAGTGAGAGCGGGTTTTGTTGACTTTCATGAAGGAGACCTCTGGGTTTAAAATAGAGTACGCTTGGCAGATTGGCTACTCAGCTGAGTTCTATTTTACCAAGGGATCATGAAGACAACATGAAGCGAAGGATATTTTCATGCTTTTTGAGAGCTTCTCAAAATGATCGCGTGTCGCTTATCCCGTCGCCATCTTGAGGAATTCCTGGCAGTCCATAAACTTTCGCTTCGTCTCGTGATCGATCGCTTTCCAGTTGTCTGGACCGAAACCGAGCCATTTTTCGACTTCTGGAGACATCGCGGGGATCATGCGGTCGCCGCCATTGCCCAGAGAAAGGCGACGGGCGACGATATCAGCGGCGTGAATTACGGCGGTGACCTGGACATGCTCGCCGGCGGTAATCGGCTGGTGATGCAGCGCCATCATCGCGGTGAGCGCGGGCGGCAGGTTCCATTTCTCCGCGATGCGCTTGCTGACCAGCGCGTGTCCTACCCCAAGGGCTTTTTTCTCGGATTCCCAGATCGAAATGTTGGCCGCCATCGCCAGCTTCAGCACAATGGCGTACTGGTCCGGAAAGAACTGGTCCAGAAATAGTTTGCCCATATCATGCAGCAGACCGCCGACGAACAGTTCTTCCTGCGCTTTGGGGGACAGCTTTTTCTGACGGCCGATCACGCCGGCGGCGACGCCGACCGCGATTGAGTGGGCCCAAAACGCTTCCCGGTCCAGCGCCGTAGAGCCGCGCCGGGCGCGGAAGGCGTTGAAAGCGCCGATGGAAGTCGTCAGATCGCGGACCGTGTTGAAGCCCAGAATCACGACGGCGTCGGTCACCGTGGTGACCTTACGCGGGAATCCGTAATAGGAGGAGTTCACCAGACGCAGGATCTTGGAGGCGATCGCCTGGTCGGCGGAAATCAGCCGGTTGAGGTCCTGCGCGGAGGTCCGGGGATCGTTGATCGTCTGCATAACGCGTACGACGACAGCCGGCAGCGGCGGCAAATCCTGCAGCTCATTGGCGATAACCGCAAGCAGCGCCTCTTGTTTGAGCTTGGTTTCGATTGTCGTAGCCATATCCCGTGTTCCACCTTCGTATCATGGCGCTCTGGCCGGGCGTTAGGAGCCTGCGGCCATCTTCAAGAATTCTTTCGCGCTTTCAAACTTCTGCAGCGTCTCTGCTTCAATACTCTCCCAGACGGCGGGCGGCAGCGCCAGCCACTGCTGGACTTCCGGAGCGAGAGTCGGCGCGATATCGTCTCCGGCAAAGCCCAGCTTCAATTTGTGGGCGATCCGGTCGGCGGCGTGAACAATCGCCGTAATCTCAAAATGGTCTTTCGCGAACGCCGGCTGATGGTGGAGAGTAATCATGGAGGTGAGCGAAGGCGGCAGGTTCCACTTCTCCGCGATTCGCTTGCCGACGAGCGGATGCCCTACCCCCAGCGCTGTTTTTTCGGATTCCCAAATGGAAATCTTCGCGGCGCGCGCCAGCTTGATCGCAATGGCGTACTGATCGGGAAAGTACTGGTCGAGAAACAATTTGCCGATGTCGTGCAGCAGGCCGCCGACAAACACTTCCTCGGCGAGCTTGGTCGGGATCGACTTGCGCTTCGCAATGACCCCGGCGGCGACAGCGACCCCAATGGAGTGCGACCAGAACATCTGGCGGTCCAGGGCGGTCGGCGCTCCGTTTCCGTCGAAGCTGTTGAAAACTCCCAGCGACGTCACCAGATTGCGCACGGTGTTGAAGCCGAGAATGACGACAGCATGCGTGATCGTGGTAATCCGGCGCGGAAATCCATAATACGAAGAGTTAACAAGACGCAGCACTTTACTGGCGATCGCCTGATCGCTGGAGATCAATCGATTGAGATCGGAGGCCGATGTCGTTGGATCGTTGATCGTCTGCATGACGCGCACGACGACGGCAGGCAGCGGCGGCAAGTCTTGCAGCTCGTCCTCAATAATGCGCAGCAAACGCTCTTGCTTGAGTTTTGTTTCGATTGTGGTGGCCAAAGAACAGATCCTCGCACATCAATATGTGCTGACTAGCAACGTTTCGGATAGATTGATTATCGGCGAAAATACGGGCAAACTGGAGACGAACGCCTTATTCCGAGTGATTGACGCCGGGTTCCTCTTGCGCCTTGGGCCGGCGCGCCTTAAGGAACGCCTGGACGCAGGTAGAATCCCATTGCGTCCCGGCGCCGTCCGTCAGAATGGCGAGCGCCTTCTCCTCCGGCATGCCCTTACGGTAAGGCCGATGGGTCGTCATGGCGCTGAAGGCGTCGGCGACCGCCATCACGCGCGCCGTCAGGGGAATCTCCTGACCGCTCAGGCCGCTCGGGTAACCGCCCCCGTCCCATCGCTCGTGATGATGCCGCACGGCGTCCAGTGTATCTGCAAGACCCGGCACGGCTCCCACAATGATGGCGCCGATCGTGGGATGCTGACGGACCGCCTCGAATTCGTCTTCGGTCAATTTGCCCGGCTTGCGCAGGATATGATCCGGCACGCCGATCTTGCCGACATCGTGCAGCAGAGCGGCGATCCCCAGCCGCTGCTTCGCGGCTTCGCCCATTCCCAATTCCTCGGCGATTTCCAGACAGTAGATCAGCACATCTTCCGAATGCCGGCGCGTGTAGCGGTCTTTGTTGTCCACGGCGCTGACAAGGGCCGTCAGCATGGGGAAGCCTTCAACCGTGCGCGTCAGCGCGGCGAGCACCGCCTCCGAAGCGCTTCCTTCGCCGGATTTGGCGCGCGCCAGACGCTCAGCCGCGCAGGCAAGCACGTCGGTGCGGCCGGCGCCGTCGACGGGAAAGACCGCCGATCCGATCGAAACCGTCAGCGGGATCAGGTTGTCGGCGCCGGGAGGCCGGAACCCCGTGCGCGCCAGACCGTCATTGAGGCGCTCCTCCAGCACGGACATCTCATCGACATCCATACCGGGCAGGATCATGATGAACTCGTCGCCGCCGTACCGGCCCAGAATATCGTAGCCACGGCAGCATGAGGTCAAAGTCTGGGCGACCCGGCGCAGCACTTCGTCGCCGACGGCGTGACCGTAAGCATCATTGAAAAACGCGAAGTTGTCCAGGTCCAAAATGGCGACGCCCAGCGTCACACCGTCGCGCTGGGCGCGGTCGGCCTCTTCGTTCCATCGCTTGTGGAAGGCGCGGTGATTGAGCAGCCCGGTCAGCGGATCATGGTCGGCGCGCGCGATCGCCTCGCGCAGCATGTCCTCCCGCTCGGCCTCGAGCATTTTGCGCCGAGTAATATCCTCGACCGTGCCCTCATAATAGAGAACGGAGCCATCGTCGCCCAGAACGGCGCGCGCGTTCTCCGAAATCCATACGATTTCTCCGTCCACGCGAATCACCTGCGATTCGAAGTTCGAGATCGAGCCATTCCGCGAGATCAAAGACACAAACTCACTCCGTCGTTCCGAGAGCACATAAAGATCGTCCGCAATATCCTGCTGCCCCGCAACCAGCTGCACGGCGTCTTCATAGCCGTAAATCCGCGCAAGCGCGGGATTAGCGCTGAGATATTTCCCATCGGGAGTGGTCTGAAAAATGCCTTCGCTGGCGTTCTCGAAGATGCCTCGGTACTTCTCCTCGGTCGCGCGCAGGACGCGCTCTATCTCCATGCGCTCCGCGATTTCTCCCTGGAGGCTGGCGTTCGCCTCCTCCACGGCCGCCGTACGCTCTTCAACGCGCGCTTCCAAATATTCGTGCGCCCGCTCCAGCTCCAGCTGCGCTATGCGCCGATCGGTGACGTCGCGAGAGTGGACGATCAGTCCTTCCATCGTCGGATGTCCGGTGAGGGTGTTGCCGGTCATTTCCAAATACCGCCAGGAACCGTTTTTATGACGGGTACGGAATGTGAGCGGCTCGAAAAACCCACCCTTCCACATGGCGTCATGGAAGGCCAGATTGACGGTTTCCAAATCCTCGGGGTGGATCACGCTGGCGTCGGCGGTCCCGACAAACTCCGACGGGTCGTAGCCGAGCACCCGGGTGAGGGAGGGGCTTTCGTAGAGAATAACGCCGTCGAAACCGATGACCGTAATGATATCCGAGCCGAACTCCGCGAGCAGACGGTATCGCTCCTCGCTTTCGGCGACCGCTTCCTCCATGCGCTTGCGCTCCGTGATGTCGCGCAGGCTGACCACGGAATAGACGCGTCCCTGATAGGTATAAACCGACGCATAAAGCTCAACATCGATCAGGCCGCCATCGGCGCGCACGCATCGCACCTCGTACGACGCTAGTACGTCCTGCCCTTTCGCGCGCATCGCCCCGCGCGTCGCCACCATCTCCCGATCCTCGGGGGCGATCAGGCTCCAGGTAGGCACGCTGGTCAGGTCTTCCTCGTTCTGGAATCCGAACAGTTTGAGCAGGGAGGAGTTGGCGTAAACCACTTCTCCGCCGGTGGACACCAGGATCGCATCCAGCGCGCAATCGAAGACGGCGCGGAACTGGATATCGCTGTCGCGCAGCGCTTCGGAACTTGCCACACGATCGGAAAGATCCCGCAGATAAGCCGAAAACTCCCGTTTTCCCGCACTATCGATTGCGGAAAGCGAAAGCTCGGCGGGAAATTCCGTCCCATCCTTACGTCGCGCGACCAATTCCACACGCTTTCCAACAAGCGAACCGGTTCCCGACGCCGCACATTCCGCCAGATTCTGGCGGTACGCGGCCCCAAGCCTCTCCGGAAAGATCAGTGATGTGACTTCCCGCCCTACTGCTTCCTCTCGCGTATAGCCAAATGTATGCTCGGCGGCGGGATTGAAATCAAGAACAGCCCCAGCGACATCGACTGTCACGATACAATCCAAAGCCGAATTGAAAATCGCTTCCTGACGCGCATGGCCGCCGCGCAGCTCGGCGGCGGCGGCGTCGCGCAGGGTCAGCGCGGCATCGCCCAGACGCAGCCCGTGACGCATTTCCAGCAGAGTGACCACCTGGCGGCTCAGCGCCTTCAGCGCTTGGATCTGCGCCGTCTCCAGAGTACGCGGCTGCACATCGACCACGCAGATCGTGCCCAGCGCATATCCGGCGGACGTGATCAGCGGGGCTCCGGCATAGAAACGCACATGGGGCTCTTCGGTCACCATGGGATTATCGGAAAATCTCAAATCACGCGTGGCGTCCGGCACGATCATAATGTCGTTTTGTAAGATAGTATGGGCGCAGAACGCCGTTCCGCGAGGCGTCTCGATTGCATCCATTCCAACTTTGGCCTTGAACCATTGGCGGCCTTCATCCACGAGAGTAATGAGCGCGATGGGGACGCCGCAGATTTGCGAGGCGAGCTTCACCAGATCGTCAAAGATCGCTTCTTCCTCAGTATCAAGGATTCCATACGCATGGAGCTGCTCCAAGCGCGCCGCTTCCCAGTTCGGATCTATTGTCGTCGCAATTTCCACAGCTACATCCGTTCTTCTGTCTCTCCCCATCAGATTGTGGAGGGAGAAATACTCACGCACTTTAGTTATCGGCGTTTGGGCGTCATATCTTTCGGTCAATCGTCATGATTTTTTTGCGAACGCCTGGCTCATGTCCACTTCTTTTGTGGTACATAGTTCTTAGCGGCGCTTTGCGGCGTCTGGAAATACAATATGTCCATCGAACTTCTCCGCCTCGCGACACGTCCGGACCATCAGCAGATGGAAGACCGGCTCGACATTCGGGCGCAGTGCGCGACGCCCCATTCCTACCGGCGGCTATTGGAGCGCTTTTACGGTTTCTATCGTCCCTATGAAACGGCGCTCAAATCGACGGAGGGGTTTCTTCCTCCCCTGATCGATTTGGCGGCGCGCACACGTCTGCCCAGCCTGGCTTCGGACCTGCGGGCGATGGGACTATCGGAGGACCAGTGCTCGCGGCTGCCGGAGTGCCCGGATGCGCCTCGCCCCAAGACGCGCGCCGAAGCTCTGGGATGCCTGTACGTGACTGAGGGGTCGACCCTTGGCGGCCAGATCATCCGGCGCATGATCCAAGAAACTTATGGAACAGACGCGCTGCCGACGGCGTTCTTCGACGGCTACGGCGCTCAGACGGGACGCCGCTGGCGCGATCTGTGCGCGGCGGTGGACGGAGCCGATCTGTCCGGCGACGATCGGGACGCCATGACCAGCGCCGCGCGCCGCGTGTTCCGTACACTCGAAACATGGCTCTGCGCGGAGCCTTCAGATAAGAATCAGAAAGAAGATGAATGACTGAAGCGCCTGCTCTCCACATCGCCGTCGATCTCACGAACTGCGACCGCGAGCCGATCCACATCCCGGGCCGTATCCAGCCGCACGGGGCGCTGCTCGCATTCTCCGCGCCTGGCCTGCGCCTCACGCACATTAGCGATAATACCGAGAGCCTCTTCGGAATTCCCGCTGCCCCCTTGCTGGGAACTGACTGCGGTGCATTGATCGGCATTCGAGGGATACAGCATTTGCGCGCCTGCCTCAGCGCATCAGACCCCAGCCGCGCATATCCAATCAAGCTCACCGTAAATACGCCTTCCGGCCCATCGCGATTTGAGGGAGCCGTGCATAAAACCGATCAGGCGCTGATACTGGAGCTGGAGCCGTCGCTTGGAGGAGCCGGCGTCGAGTTTCTGAGTTTCTACCACGCTGTGCGCGATTCTCTGACGCGGCTGCAGCGGACCTCGGGCGTGGAGGCCCTCTGCCAGTTCGCCGCCGAGGAAGTGCGCCGCATTACGGGTTTCGACCGCGTGATGGGATATCGGTTCGACGAAGAATGGAACGGAGCGGTCATCGCCGAGGCGAAGCGCGCGGACATGGGATCGTGGCTGGGACTGCGTTACCCGGCGTCGGACATTCCCAGTCAGGCGCGCGCCCTTTATACGCGCAACTGGCTGCGGATGGCCTTCGATGTGGGCTGCACACCGGCGGCGCTCCTCGCCGCTCCAGAGACGGCGCAAACGCCGCTGGACCTGAGCTTTTCGATCCTGCGCGCGGTTTCCCCCATCCATATCCAATATCTCAAGAACATGGGCGTCGGCGCCTCCATGTCCGTCTCGATCATGCGCGACGACAAGCTCTGGGGGCTAATCGCCTGCCACCACGAGACAGCGCGGTTTCTCCCTTACGAAACACGCGCCGCCTGCGAGTTTCTGGGGCAGATCCTGTCGGTGCAGATCGCAGCCGGCGAGGATGTCGAGGAGCAAGGGTATATCGCGCGCCTGCGCGACATTCGGATGCGGCTTCAGGACGGCCTGCGCGACTGGAGCACGGAAGCCAAATTCCCACACGCGCTGGAAAGCGATCTGCTCGAACTGTTCGGCGCTTCGGGCGCCACGATCTGTATCGGCGGTGAAATCGACGCCATTGGTCAAACGCCGGCCGCCGCCGAGATCCAGAAGATCATCGAGCATCTCAAGATGAGGCCTGAAGAGGAAGTTTACGCGACGGAATCGCTCGCGCGAGACATGCCCGGCTTGGAGGTTCCTGCGGAGACGGCAAGCGGAATCCTCGCGCTGTTTATCGAACGAAGCCGCGGCGATTGCTTGCTGTGGTTCCGTCCCGAAGTTATCCGCACCGTCGATTGGGCCGGCGATCCGCACAAGCCCGTCGATCCGGAAGGCGACTCGATGGTTTTGCACCCGCGCAAATCGTTCGAGATCTGGAAGCAGTCCGTCCGAGACCGTTCGCTGTCCTGGCGCTCCGCCGACCTGACGACGGCGGCGGAGATGCGGGCCGCGCTGCTTGGGGCCTCCCTGCGCCGCGCCTTTGCCGAAGTCAGCCGTTTGAACAGCGAACTGAAATCGAGCAACGCGGAGCTGGACGCCTTCGCCTATATCGTCTCGCACGATCTGAAAGAGCCGCTGCGCGGCATCCGAAACTACGCGGCCATCCTCGCCGAGGATCAAGCCGAAGCGCTGACCGAGGAAGGACAAGAACAGCTCACCACCCTCACCGCGCTGACGGGACGCATGGAGGGATTGATCGATTCCCTCCTGGAATACTCCCGCGTCGGCCGTGTGGAGATGGAGTTCGAGCCGATCGATCTGAACAAGGTCGCCGCCGAGACCAGGCAGATCCTGCACACGCAGCTGGAGCAGCCCGGCATGGAGCTGCGCATTCCTCGTCCGCTCCCCACGCTTCCCGCCGACCATGTGCGCATCGGCCATGTCTACCAAAATCTGATCGGCAACGCCCTCAAATACCGCGATGGCGCAGGCGGCTGGATCGAGCTGGGATACACCGACGACGGCTCCGTGCGGCCTCCCGGCGAGGAAGGCGGCGATACGATTCCTATTGTCCTCTGGGTCCGGGATAACGGGATCGGGATTCCGGAGCGGCGCTGGGACGACGTGTTTCAGATCTTCCGGAGGCTTCATGGGCGCGACAAGTACGGCGGCGGCAGCGGCGCTGGCCTCACTATCGTCAAACGCATCGTCGAGCGTCACGGCGGCCGGATCTGGATCGACAGCGCCGTGGGCTCAGGAACCACGTTTTACTTTACGCTGGCGCGGCCGCGTTAGAACGGAGCAGCCTGGACCGCGAACGAAGTCTTAGGCAAACCCAATGATATCCCGTATGCCGCGCGAAATATTAATCATCGACGATACCCCGGAGGACCGCGCGATCCTCCGGCGCTATTTGCAGTTGGAGACGGAGTACGTCAATACGTTCATTGAAGCGGAAAACGGCGAGGAAGGGCTTCAGCGATACTTAGAGCACGCGCCGGACTGCGTTCTGCTGGATTACCAGATGCCGGATATGGATGGGGTAGAGCTGCTGGAGGCGCTCCGCGAGGCGTCGCCGTTCGGCATATTCCCCATTGTCCTGCTGACCGGGATCTCCAGTCAAAGCGTCGCGCTCACGGCGATGAAGCTCGGCGCGCAGGACTATCTGATCAAGGGCCAGGCCGGTCCCGAGGAAGTCTCGCGCGCCGTTCGGAACGCCATGGACCGCACGAGCATGCTGACGATCCTCGACGAGCAGCGACGCTCTTTAGAGGCGAAGAACGCGGAGCTGGAGCGCCGCAACGCGGAACTAGACCAGTTCGCCTATGTCGCATCCCACGACTTAAAGGCGCCGCTGCGCGGCATCGCGACGATCGCCAATTGGATCCAGGAAGACCTGGGGACGCAGCTGACGCCGGAGATCGCCAACCAGCTGCGCCGTCTTAGCGGCCGAGTCAGTCGCATGGAAGGATTGATCGACGGTCTGCTGCAATACGCCCGGGTCGGCCGCATCGTCGTTCAGCCAGAGAGGGTGGATACCGGGGCGCTGGTCCGGGAAACGATCGACCTGCTGTCGGCGCCTCCGGAGTTTCAATTCGCGATCGCTTCGGGAATGCCTACATTTCTGACGGAGCGTCTGCGCCTGCAGCAAGTATTCTTAAATCTGATCGGCAATGGGGTAAAACATCATCATCGCCCGGACGGGCGCATCACGATCGGCTGGGAAGATTTGGGAACAATGTCTCAGTTCTCCGTCTCGGACGATGGTCCTGGCATCGAGCCGCAGTACCATGAGAAGATATTTACGATCTTCCAAACACTGCTGGCGCGCGACAAGATGGAGAACACGGGAATTGGACTGTCGCTCGTCAAAAAAATCGTCGAGGAGCAGTGGGGCCGGGTGACCGTCGAATCCTCCCCGGGGGAAGGGACGACCTTCCGATTTACCTGGCCGAAATCGCCACGGAAAGAAACGCACGCGAATGTCGAATAAGATCCTGAATATTCTGCTGGTGGAGGATGACGAAGTGGATGTGATGAACGTCCAGCGCTCCTTCAAACGCAACAATGTCGTCAATCCGCTTTATATCGCCGGCAACGGCTTAGAGGCGCTGGACATGCTGCGCGGCGTGGACGGCGCGCAGCCCGCGATCCCCGAGGAGCGTCGTTTAATCCTGCTCGATCTCAATATGCCGAAGATGAACGGCATCGAGTTCCTGCGCGAAGTGCGCAAGGACCCCAAACTGCAAAAGATCCCCGTCGTCGTCCTGACTACCTCCGACGAGGACCGCGACAAAGTCGCCGCCTACGAACTGAACGTCGCAGGCTATATCCTCAAGCCCGTAACTCTGACAAGCTTCATCGAAACGATGGCCGCCCTCAATCACTACTGGATGCTGAGCGAACTGCCGTAGGGATCTATGAGACCTATTCCCCCAGCGCGCTAAAGCGCGGGGGACTAGGTCCCTCACCAGATCACTTCCCCAGTCGGTCCAGCGGGAACGGCGGCTGGCCGAGGGGGCGCACGGCGAGCGAGATCAGGACGAGCTCGCTGTCGTCGCCGGCGATACGGTTGGAGTGCATCGCGCCGCAGCGAACGCAGCGATGGATGATCGCCCACTCGCCGCCCTTGCGCACCCACACCGCGACCGGCTCCATGGCGCCGCCGCAGTCCGCGGCGCGGTCTCCGGGAGCATTGTCGACGTGCTTACTCCACAAGCAGAGAGAACAGTGGTTACGGTGTTCCGTACCGAAGGCATTGGGAACGACTGGCTGGCCGCAGTGGACACACGGGAACCACGGCGGGTTGACGGAGCGTCGCTTCGCTCCGCGTTCGGGTCTTGGCTTCAACGGATTCTCCTGTCGAACGTTGTCGCCAGGCGCTGCGCGCCCGGCGCATGAGCTGTGACATGACGCCGCGCGCAGGCGCAGGCGTCCGAACGACTTGGAGCTGTGGCTGGCTATACATAGAGGCAATTCTCCCTTGAAGTGACAG